>NZ_AJWE01000012.1:0-32684 GCF_000281145.1 Rhizobium sp. CF142
GGCTGGCGGATCGAGCCGCCGGTGTCGGTTGCGGTCGCACCAGCGCAGAGATGCGCGGCAACGGCTGAAGCCGAACCGCCAGACGAGCCGCCCGGAACGAGCTGCTGGTTGGAGCCCGCGGCGCGCCAGGGATTGATGACTGCGCCATAATGCGAAGTCTCATTGGAAGAGCCCATCGCGAATTCGTCCATGTTGAGCTTGCCCAGCATGACGGCGCCGTCATCCCAGAGGTTCTGGGTTACGGTCGATTCATAACGCGGCTCGAAACCATCGAGAATATGGCTGCAGGCCTGGGTGTGCACGCCGACGGTGGCGAAGAGGTCCTTGATGCCGAGCGGAATGCCTTCGAGATCGCCCGCCTTGCCGGCAGCGATGCGCTGGTCGGAATTCTTCGCCATGACACGTGCGAGATCCGGCGTGACCTTGATATAGGCATTGAGCTGGCCATTGGCCGCATCGATCGCCGAGATATAGGCCTCGGTCAGTTCGGTTGCGGTGATTTCCTTGGCGCGCAGCTTCTGGCGGGCTTCGGCAATGGTCAGGCTGGTGAGTTCGCTCATCGTGTTTTCGCTTCAGATCTGGAAATGGCAACAGGGTCGGAAAGAGGCGGTCAAAGCCTTATTCGACGACCTTCGGCACCAGGAAGAAATTGTGGTCGGTGATCGGCGCATTGGCAACGATATCGGCGGCCTTATTGCCATCATTGACGACATCGGTTCGCTTCTTCATATCCATCGGCGTCACCGAGGTCATGGCCTCGACGCCCTCGACGTCAACTTCGGAAAGCTGCTCGACGAAGCCGAGAATACCATTCAATTCGCCGACCATGCGATTTGCCTCTTCTTCCGAGACGGCAATACGGGCAAGGCGCGCAACGCGCTTAACGGTGGCGAGATCGACGGACATGGCATTCTCCGGATAGGAATTTTCCTATCGCTATAAAGACCATGTCCGTCCTGTGCAACGGGTTTGCCTTTTCGGCAATGCAGAATTCCGGCCCTCAAACCCACCGGGATTTGAGGGCTTATGCATCAGAACGACAGGCTTTCGCCAGGCTTCGGCGCCTTCACTTGCGTCTTCGAGGCTTCCATGCCGGCGATGAATTTTTCCGGCGTCTGGTCGATGATCGGGAAAGTGCCGTAATGGCAGGGAATGGCCGTCTTGAAGTTGAAGTAGCGCTGGCAGGCAAGAGCCGCCACCGCGCCGCCCATGGTGAATCGGTCGCCAATCGGTACGATGCCGATATCCGGCTGATGCAATTCGTTAATCAGCGCCATGTCGGAGAAGATATCCGTGTCGCCCATGTGGAAGAGGCTTGGCTCGTCGTCGAAATGCAGCATGAGGCCGTTCGCGCTCCCGAGCGAATGGGAAACACCGTCTTCAGTGGTCTGAGCCGAGGAATGCAGCGCATTGGTGAAGGTGGCGGTAAAGCCGCCAAGCGGGACCGTGCCGCCGGTATTGCCCATTTCGAGTTTATCGACACCTTTGGTGCCGAGCCATGACGCAAGGTCTGCATTGGCGAGAACGACGGCGCCGGTTTCCCTGGCGATCCCCACGGTATCGCCGACATGGTCGCCATGGCCGTGGGTCAGCAGGATATGGGTGATGCCGTTGGTCACTTCCTTGATATCCTGGCCGACGAAGGACGAATTATAGGTCAGGAAGGGATCGATCAGGATTTTGGCAGCTTTCGTCTCTATCCGGAAAGCAGAATGGCCGAGCCAGGTGATCTTCATGAAAAGTCTCCTTTATTACATGATGCAAAAGCGATTTCCGGACCAGAACGGTTTAAAGCAATTCCGGTCGGAAAACCGTTTCGCACTTTTTCTGGAATTGCTCTAAGGACATAGCCGATATGGCCGCAAAGAAAAGCGGTGGGAACTTCAATTTCTTTTGACAGGATGACACGAATGACGGTGCTTACGATCGAGGAACTGGCCGGAACTCTCGGTCCCGGACAGGCAATCGCCGGCCTCGATCTCGGCACCAAGACGATCGGTCTAGCCATGTCCGATCTCGGACGCCGCTTTGCGACGCCGCGCCCGGTCCTCAAGCGTGAGAAATTTACCATCGATGCCGAGACGCTGCTGAATTTCGCAACAAAGGAGAAGGTCGCGGCCTTCGTCATTGGTCTGCCGATGAATATGAACGGATCGGCCGGACCGCGTGTGCAGGCGACGCGGGCTTTCGTGCGCAACATGGAGCAGAAGACCGCCATTCCCTTCGTTTATTGGGATGAGCGGCTATCGACGGTGGCTGCCGAACGCGCCCTGCTGGAAATGGATGTTTCGCGCGCAAAGCGCGCAGAACGCATCGATTCGGCTGCAGCAAGCTTCATCCTTCAGGGAGCGCTCGACAGGCTTTCCTTGCTGGCGAGATCTGCCGACGATACGGAGGCGTGACGCGCCTTCCACCAGCCGGCGATCTGGCGGCGCTTGCGGAAGCCCATGATGGCGAAGACGACGAGACTGTCGACGGCAATCGCACGGGCGACGAGCGGCGGAATTTCCTGCGGCGGCAGGCCGAGCGCCTTACCGTAGAGCTGGAACGTCAGGTCATGGACCTGCCGTGTCAGCATGAAGATGCCGAAGTTCAGATCGTAATAGGAAAGCCAATACCATCCCGCCAGGAAGACGATCGGACCGGCCCAGAAGATCAGAAACCACTTCATGCGGCCTCTCCTTCGTGCTTGCGCAGGACCGGCATATCAAGAGACACGAGCCAGACCGACGATGCCATGATGCAGAGTACGAGCGTGGGCACGGCGATATCCAGCGCCAGCACGGCGAAAAACATCATCGCCGCGACAAGCAACGCGGTTCTGGCTGCTCTGGTTCCCATCACTGAACTCGGGTCCACAATTGTTACATTTCTAATGTGGATCACACTGGCGGGTTAACCAGCGTCACGCAACGTAAACCAATTGTTAAGGTTAACGGCCGGGCGGAGGCTGTGGATTGTTCAGCCGTAGACGCCGCGCACCAACCGCTTCAATGCGGTGGCCGCCTTCTCCCAGTCCTTACCGTTCTTCAAAACCAGACCCGCGCACTGACCGCCGGCGGCCGCCGACAGCACAAGATGCTGGATCGAGGCAAAGATCAGCGCGTTGACGGCTGCCGTATCGATGCCCTTCGGCGGCGTCAGCGAGCCGCGCATACGGTCGAGCCACAATCCGAGCGCTTTTGAGCGCGCCTCGGAAAGACGCCTCACCTGCTCGGTATTTTCCGAGATCTCCCAGGCGACGATGCGACGCATCAGGGGATCGTCGCGCAGCGCTTCCAGGAACAGCAGCGACAGCCGCTCCATGAGATCGCCATAGGTCAAGAGGAACATGCCGCCGGTATCTTCGGGGATGCGGTCCTTGACCCAGTTGCCGAGATCGGCTCCGATCGCCTCGACGAGGCCGTCGAGGCCGCCATAATAGCGGTAGATGAGCTGCTTATCGCAGCCGGCGCGGCGGGCGACGGCATTGATGCCGAAATTCTGGAACCCCTCTTCCGCCAGCAGGTTCTTGGCGGCTTTCAGGATAGCGCGTTCCGTAGCGCTTCTGTCGCGGATACGCTTTTCAGGCTCAGTGGCACCCGTCTGTTCGAGCGCGGCCATGGCAGTTTCATTCAGCATTCGGTCAACCCCGGTCTGTCACCAATCGGTGAGTAACAGTGGAATTTTCTGTCTACAATCCTATCTTATTGAGAAGACTGTGGATATTGATGGTCCATAGCTCTGCTGACGCTGGTGGGCGGCCCGGCGGCTTTTTTCATCCCGTACAACGCGCCCGAGAAATCTTGCCCATGCGGTTGATCGCGATGGACGAACCCGGCATAGCTGCACTATGAAAAGAGACGACAATTTCTGCTAAGGCCTTGCAATGGTGAATTATATCGAAGCCTCCTCCGCGCCGCCGAAGAATACCGGCGCCATCAGGCTTTATGGCCCTGAAGCATTCGAGGGAATGCGCAACGCGTGCCAATTGACCGCGCGCTGCCTCGATGCGCTTGCCGATATCGTCAAGCCGGGCCTCGCAACCAATGAAATCGACCGCTTCGTTTTCGAATTCGGCATGGACAACGGCGCCTATCCGGCGACGCTGAACTATCGCGGCTATACGAAATCCACCTGCACCTCGATCAATCATGTGGTCTGCCACGGCATTCCCGATGACAAGCCGCTGCGCGAGGGCGATATCGTCAATATCGACGTGACCTTCGTCGTCGATGGCTGGCATGGGGATTCGAGCCGCATGTATCCGGTTGGCCAGGTCAAGCGCGCTGCCGAACGCCTGCTCGAAGTGACCTATGAGTCGCTGATGCGCGGCATTGCCGCCGTTCATCCGGGCGCGCGCACCGGCGCGATCGGCGAAGCGATCCAGACCTATGCAGAAGCGGAGCGCTGCTCCGTCGTGCGCGATTTCTGCGGCCATGGTGTCGGCCGTCTCTTCCACGATTCGCCGAACATCCTGCATTACGGCCGCGCCAATGAAGGGCCGGAACTGCGCGAGGGCATGATCTTCACCATCGAACCGATGATCAATCTCGGACGCCCGCATGTGAAGGTACTGGCAGACGGCTGGACTGCCGTAACACGCGATCGCTCGCTATCAGCGCAGTACGAACATACGGTCGGCGTGACCGCCAATGGCTGCGAGATCTTCACGCTGTCGCCCGCCGGTCTCGACCGGCCAGGCCTGCCGCCGCTCAACGGGTAACACTCGCCATGGCGAAAGGTCCCGTTCCGCAGGTTGGCAACGACGAACTGCCTTTCGACATGGACGAGGATATCGCTATGGACGAACGGGCGTTTTTCGGACAGCCGTCAAAGGCGGCAGCTTCCGCCAAAAAAGCCGCCCTGCCCGCCAAGGAAGAGCATTATCACGGCCATCGCGAGAGGCTGCGCAATCGCTTCCGCGACCATGGCGATACGGCGCTTGCCGATTATGAAATCCTCGAACTTCTGCTTTTCCGGCTGATCCCGCGCCGCGACACCAAGCCGATTGCCAAGGCACTGATCGATCGCTTCGGGTCGCTTGCCGGCGTCTTCGGCGCACCGGCAGCGCTGCTGCAGGAGGTCAAGGGCGTCGGAGAGGCGGTGGCGCTCGATCTGAAGCTGATATCCACCATTAGCCATCGCACGTTGAAGAGCGAGCTCAAGGGCAAGCAGGTGCTTTCCTCGTGGTCGTCGGTCATCCAGTATTGTCATGCGGCCATGGCGCATGAGACGCGCGAGCAGTTCCGCATTCTCTTCCTCGACAAACGCAACGCGCTGATCGCCGACGAGGTGCAGGGGCACGGAACAGTGGATCACACACCTGTCTATCCGCGTGAGGTGGTCAGGCGGGCGCTCGAGCTTTCGGCAACGGCGCTTATTCTCGTCCACAATCATCCCTCGGGCGACCCCACCCCATCGCGCGCCGATATCGACATGACGAAGATGATCATCGATGCTGCAAAGCCGCTCGGTATTGCCATCCACGATCACATCATCATCGGCAAAGACGGACAAGCAAGCCTCAAAGGCCTTCGCTTGATATAAGACTGCGGCTAAGGCATGAAAAAGCCATCTTGGCGTTCTCCAAGCTGAATGACTGACAACAGGATGGGAATTATGGGCATTTCTCCTGGTCGCTTGTACGCGCCGCCGAGCCTCCGATCGCTGATACGACTGACACTTCTGCTGCTTGTCGTAGCCGGTCTCTATCTCGGATACCTGCAGCTTTCGACCAATGTTCATGCGGTGGTCGATGGCCAGGTCTACCGCTCCGCCCAGCCCTCCCCCGCCAAGCTTGGCGAACTCGTCAAGGAGTACGGCATCAAATCCGTACTGAACCTGCGCGGCGACAGCAGCGGTGAGGCCTGGTACGACAACGAGGTCGCCGCAGCAAAGGGCCTCAATGTCCAGCATATCGATTTCCGCATGTCGGCGACGAAGGAACTCTCCATCGAGGAAGGGCGCCAGTTGATGGCGATCATGGCCGCGGCGCCCAAGCCGCTGCTCATCCACTGCAAGGCCGGCGCCGACCGTACGGGACTGGCTTCAGCCATCTACGTCGCCGGCGTTGCCAAGGAAGGAGAGATTGCGGCGGAGTCGCAGATCTCGCTGACATACGGCCATCTGTCGCTTTTCTTCATCGGCGCCTACGCGATGGACCGCACATTCGAGCGGCTTGAGCCAATGTTCGGCTTTTTGAACTCCTAAACTGCACTGGAATACAAACTGTAACATTGACCGGCTACCGATGAACGCGCGACATTTCGCGTCGCAATATGATTCCAATTCCAGTTCGGGGCTAAAGATGTTCCAGTACGATCTCGTGGTAGTCGGCAGCGGTCCGGCAGGGCGCCGCGGCGCAATCCAGGCTGCAAAACTCGGCAAGAAAGTGCTGGTCATCGAGCAGGGAAAACGTGTCGGCGGCGTGTCCGTCCATACCGGCACGATCCCTTCCAAGACGCTACGCGAAACCGCACTCAATCTCTCCGGCTGGCGCGAGCGCGGCTTTTACGGCCGTAGCTACCGCGTCAAGCAGGAGATCAGCGCTGAAGACCTGCGCCGTCGCCTGCTGATCACGCTGGATCATGAAGTGGAAGTGCTCGAACATCAGTTCGCCCGCAACCGCGTCCAGCACATCCGCGGCAAGGCAAGCTTCGTCGATACCAATACCCTGCAGATCATCAAGGACGACGGCGACACAATGACGGTGACTGGCGCCAGCATCCTGCTTGCCGTCGGCACCAAGCCCTTCCGGCCTGACTACATGCCCTTCGACAACAAGACCGTGCTCGATAGCGACGAACTGCTCGATATCGAGGAACTGCCACGCAGCATGGTCGTCATCGGCGCCGGCGTCATCGGCATCGAATATGCAACGATCTTTTCGGCGCTGGATACGGCCGTGACCGTCATCGATCCAAAGTCGACCATGCTCGACTTCATCGACAAGGAAATCATCGAGGATTTCACCTATCAGCTGCGCGACCGCAATATGAAGCTGCTGCTCGGCACGAAGGCCGAGAAGGTCGAGCGGCTTGAGACAGGCAAGGTGCAGCTGACACTCGACAGCGGCCGGCATCTCGTGACCGACATGGTGCTTTTCGCCGCCGGGCGCATGGGCGCCACCGATACGCTCAACCTGGATGCCATCGGTCTTGAGGCGGACAGCCGCGGACGCCTGAAGGTCAATCCCGAGACGTTCCAGACGTCCGTGCCTAATATCTACGCCGCCGGCGACGTTGTCGGCTTCCCGAGCCTTGCCTCGACCTCAATGGAACAGGGCCGCATTGCTGCGCGCGTCGCAATCGGCGCCGTTGCGAAGGAACCGCAGAAATATTTCCCCTATGGCATCTATGCCGTGCCTGAAATCTCCACCTGCGGCCTGACCGAAGAGGAAATGAAGGAGCGTGGCATTCCCTATGAGTGCGGTATTGCCCGTTTTCGGGAGACATCGCGCGGCCACATCATGGGCCTCGATACAGGGCTTCTGAAGCTCATCTTCTCGCTAAAGACGCGCCGCCTGCTGGGCGTACACATCGTCGGCGAAGGTGCTACCGAGCTCGTGCATATCGGCCAGGCTGTGCTCAACCTGAAGGGTACTGTTGAATATTTCGTCGAAAATACCTTCAATTACCCGACGCTTGCAGAAGCCTATAAAATCGCCGGCCTCGATGCGTGGAACCGCATGGGCGACATAAAATCTGAACTTTGAAGAAGCGAGGGAACACCCCTCGCCTTTCCAGGCTAGAGCACGTAAGCCACTGATCCTCAATTCTTATTTTACGAAAGCGCGCCTCATTGCACGCTATTGGTGGCTGCCTGTGGTCTGCGGCAACTGCCTATATCCTATGTCAAAAGATATTGGTAAGGTCAGGGTGTTCGCGCCTTGCATTGTTCTATTGCGTTTTGCCTATCGCCTTCCCAAGTATGGGGCGCGCCTTTCGACAGCCTGAAATCCGTGTCTTAGACCGGCCTGCAGTACCACCAAGTCCAGCTATGCAGACCACAACGAAAGATAGTTATTTTGCCCGATATTTCAGAGGCTGCTCGCAGACGGTTTCAGCTCGTCCTGATAAAGCCGTCGCATTATGACGACGACGGCTACGTGATCCGATGGTGGCGGGCAATGATCCCCTCCAACTCGCTGGCGGCGATCTTTGGGATTGCCGCCGAGTGTGCGGAGCGGCAGGTGCTTGGGGCCGACACCGCCATCGACATCACCGTCATCGATGAGACCAATACGCGGATCGATTTTGCGGCGCTGATCTCCCAGTTCAAACGCAATGACAACTTCGGGATGATTGCGCTTATCGGCGTCCAGTCCAACCAGTATCCTCGTGCGCTCGATATCGCCCGCCCCTTCCGCGATGCCGGACTGCCGGTTTCGATGGGTGGTTTCCATATCTCGGGATGCCTGTCGATGCTGAGTGGCGATGCCATCGGGCTCGACGAATGCCGCAAGATGGGTGTTTCGATGTTTGCGGGCGAGGCTGAAGGACGGCTGGAGATGGTGCTGCGCGATGCAGCCGCCGGCGAGCTGAAGCCACTTTACAATTTCATGAACGACCTTCCCGGCATCGGCGGCACCCCGGTACCTTTCCTGCCGAAGGATAATATCCAGCGCACGCTTGGCCTCAGCACCAGTTTCGATGCGGGCCGCGGCTGCCCCTACCAATGCTCCTTCTGCACGATCATCAACGTGCAGGGCCGCAAATCCCGCTTCCGCTCGGCTGACGATGTCGAGAAGCTGGTGCGCATGAACTGGGCGCAGGGCATCCATAAATTCTTCATCACCGACGACAATTTCGCCCGCAACAAGGACTGGGAAGCGATCTTCGACCGGCTGATCGAGCTCAGGGAAAAAGACGGCATTCCGCTCGGCCTGATGATCCAGGTGGACACGCTCTGCCACAAGATCCCGAACTTCATCGAAAAATCGAAGCGCGCCGGCGTCACCCGCGTCTTCATTGGCCTCGAGAACGTCAATCCTGACAATCTGACCGCCGCCAAGAAGAACCAGAACAAGATCACCGAATATCGAAAGATGCTGCTGGCCTGGAAGGCACAGGGCATCATGACGCTGGCCGGTTATATCTTGGGCTTCCCGGCCGACACGCCGGAATCGATCCGTCGCGATATCAAGATCATTCAGGAGGAACTGCCGCTCGACGTCATCGAATTCTTCATTCTGACGCCCCTGCCCGGCTCCGAGGACCATCAGGTCCTCTGGAAGAAGGGCATCGAGATGGATCCTGATCTCAATATCTACGATGTCGAGCACGTCTGCACAGCGCATCCGAAGATGAGCAAGAAAGAGTGGGAAGATATCTATCAGGAGGCCTGGTCGCTCTATTACTCGCCTGAGCATATGAAGACCCTGCTGCGCCGCGGAGCGGCAACCGGCATCAAGCTCTCCAGCCTCGTCAAGGTACTGGTGTCGTTTGCGACCACCGTGCCGCTTGAAAACGTTCATCCACTGCAGAGCGGTCTGGTTCGCCTGAAGCATCCTTCGGAGCGCCGCCCCGGCCTGAAACGCGAGCATCCGCTCCTCTTCTGGCCGCGCTTTGCCTTCGATACGATCCGCAAGCACGTATCGCTCGCCGGCACGATCATCAATCTCAGTGTTTCGGCCTTCCTGATTGCCCGCGATGCCGGCGCCAAAAGCTACATGGACAAGGCTTTGACACCGGTCGCCGAGGACGACGAAGATGTGCTCGACCTCTTCACCAAGACCGCCGGGGGCACCGCTGCCGTCAGCCACATCAAGAAGGTTGCCGAACTGACCCATTCCCGCAAAGCCGTGTAGAACGCCCTGCGTCCATCTGGACGCATCAAGGACGCTCTAACTCTTTGAATCACTCTATCCGACATCCGAAAATCGATTCCGATTTTCGGATGGTGCTGCAGGCGTATTTGTTGAGGGACCAAGAGAGAACGGCCACGTGATCTCGTGGCAGCGACGTGACGTCAATCTGCCGCCCGACCCCATTCTTAAGTTAATGGCGGTCGCGTCCTGTCACAGCCTCTATATCATCCAATTGTCAAAGCAAAGCAGGGGGCCGATCAATTGTCCCGTCTCTCGTCGCTCCAGCCAACAGCATGAACCGCTCTGGAGCGTGTACGCTTGATCGAACCCGGCCTAGTGCCGGTTCTCGATCCTGTGTCGTGGCACCGCTTTGGCTTGGCTTCGCGTCTTGGCCGTGGGGCACGCCGATCTGAGCACGATCAGTCTGATTTCAGCGCGTCAACAAAAAAGCCCTGCCGCGAGCGGCAGGGCTTTTTGAATTTCAGCTTGAAAAACCGATTACTCGGCGCTGTCCTCGGAAGCCTTCTTCTTCGGAGCAGCCTTCTTCTTCGGAGCGGCTTCTTCGCCTCCGGCAGCTTCTTCAGAAGCTTCGGCCTTGGCAGCAGCCTTCTTCTTCGGAGCAGCCTTCTTGGTGTCGGCCTTTTCAGTGCCTTCGCCTTCTTCGTCGGCGAGCAGCTCTTCCTTGGTCACCTTCTTGTCGGTGACGGCGATTTCGGTCAGCAGGTGGTCAATGACCTTTTCTTCGAAGATCGGAGCGCGGATCGAAGCGGCGGCACCCGGCTGGCTGCGGAAGAACTCGAGGATCTGCTTTTCCTGGCCCGGATACTGGCGCAGCTGTTCGTAGATCGCGCGCTGCATTTCGTCTTCGCTGACTTCGACGCCGGCCTTTTCGCCGATTTCGGAGAGAACGAGACCGAGGCGGACGCGGCGCTCGGCGAGCTTCTGGTACTCTTCGCGCGCCTGTTCTTCGGTGGTGTCCTCATCCTCGAAGGTCTTGCCGGACTGAGCGAGGTCGTTGCTGACCTGGCTCCAGATGCCGTTATATTCGGCTTCGACAAGCTTGGACGGGGTTTCGAACTTGTACAGTTCGTCGAGCTGGTCGAGAATCTGCCGCTTCAGCTTCTGGCGCGTCAGCGAGCCGTACTGGGATTCGATCTGGCCGCGGACGATTTCCTTGAGTCGGTCGGCGGATTCGAGGCCGAGCTTCTTGGCGAGTTCGTCGTTGATCTCGACATCAGCCGGGGCAGCAACTTCCTTGACGGTGACGTCGAAGGTGGCTTCCTGGCCAGCGAGGTTCTTGGCCGGGTAGTCGGCCGGGAAGGTCACGGTGATGGTCTTCTCATCGCCAGCCTTGAGGCCGACGAGCTGCTCTTCGAAGCCGGGGATGAAACGGCCGGAGCCGAGAACCAGTTCAGCGTCCTGATCGGTGCCGCCGTCAAAGGCAACGCCGTCGACCTTGCCGAGATAGTCCATCTTGACGCGGTCGCCGTTGGCAGCCTTGCCCTTCTTTTCGGCGTAGTCGCGGGCGCTTTCAGCGACCTTGAGAACCTGCTCGTTGACTTCGTCGTCGGAGATGTCGACGACTTCGCGCGTGACCTTGATGCCCGCGTTGGACTTCAGCTCGATCGGCGGGAGAACTTCATAAGAGAGGGTGAATTCGAAATCCTGCTCGGCGGCGAGGATCTTGTCTGCCTCGTCCTTGTCTTCCGTCATGTTGATTTCCGGCTGGGTAGCCGACTTTTCTCCACGGCTGGACAGGATCTGGGTCGGCTGGTCGCGCACGATCTCGTTAACGAGATCGGCCATGATGGACTTGCCGTAAACCTTCTTGAGATGGGCGGGCGGAACCTTGCCCGGACGGAAGCCGTTGATGCGAACCTTGTCCTTTACGTCGGCAAGGCGCTCGTTCAGCTTGTTTTCCATGTCCTTGGCCGGGATAACGACCTTGATTTCGCGCTTCAGCCCTTCAGCGAGCGTTTCGATAACCTGCATGTCTTCCTACCTTCATTTCAGTGGCGGCCGTGCCCAGACGCCGTTCGTTTCGGTGAGCACGACGCCGGCCAACTGCCGCACGTGGCTTTTTCTCAATTCCTGTTCGTTCCGTTCTAAGCGGAACAGCACTCGCTTTCCGGGTATCCGGGACAACTAAGTTCCAGTCCTCCCGCCCTGCAAGGCAGCTTGGTGCGGGTAGAGAGACTTGAACTCCCACGCCTTGCGGCACCAGAACCTAAATCTGGCGTGTCTACCAATTTCACCATACCCGCGTTCGCAAAACCGCATGCATATGCCTGCGCATGAGGCCTTCCGGAGCGCGGCGTCTCTATATCACCCGATTTAGAACAGGCAAAGGAAAAATGAACGGCAAATGACAGGGATTTGTAGGCAAAAGCGCGCCCTTCCCGTCAGCCACCCCGGCTCTCAATAGAGAGGCTCCTCATAGGCCGGCTTGCCGTCCACAACGAGGCTGCGGATCTGCGCGGCACCGGAGGTGGAGACGCTTGCAGCAATCGAAACGACGCCCTCGTTCCGGGCCTCCTCCAGCGGCCTGCCTTCGCCCTCCGGCACGTAATAGCGCTCTATCCCGTATTCGACGCGGATCGTTTCGCCGTTATTGGGACCATAGCTATAGAAAGGCAGGCTGCGCAGTACGACCGTATCTGCTGCTGCCGGCAATTCCTTGAATGACGATTCGACAATGTTCCAGAAGCCGTCCTGCTGGCGCTTGAGGCGCACCCACAGGGTCTGCTCGCCGGCTTCCGCCGGAATGCCGCCGGTGACTGTCGAGACCGGGACCGACGATATATCGTAATTCAGAACCACGTAGTCGCCACGCAGAAAATCGCGCGGATCAACCGGGGCCGTCTTCAGCAATACTTCGGCGCCGCTTGCCAGGATAGAAGCACGGCTCTGGATGATGTAACCGAGGATCAGCGTCTGCAAGCCAGCGACGAGGATCGCGGCAACAATATAAGAGCGGCCAGCCTGTGGTTTTGCGAAGGCAAAGCTCATGCGCGTTCCTCCCCTGCCTCAACTGTTGCTGGTCCGGCCGCGAAGCGTCTTTCGAGGCGGATGACAACCCAGGCGACGGCTGCGACCACCAGGCCCGAGAACAGGAAGAGGCTCGACGTGCCCAAGATCGTGCCGACCGTCACCGAGGCCAGATAGAGCATCTCGGCGGCGAAGGCGCCATAGGCCAGATAGCGTACGGCGCCATTGTCCCGGCCATGCAGCACGATGCCCACAACGGCGGCGGCAAGCGTTAGCAGGCCGATCACGACCATACGGCCGCCTTCGTCCATCTCGGTATGAAGCAGGAACAACCCCATGATGGCGACGAGGAAACTATAGAATGCCGGGGCGGCACCTGCGCTTCTGACGAGCGTAGAAATCGGCCGGACGGGCAAGGCGGTCAGCAGGAAAGCCACCATGCCAAGGACGGCGAAGGCGATCGCCACGGAGATCTCATCAGTCAGCACATAGAGCCAAGCGAGCCAGCCGACCACCAGCAGATAAGCGAGATGGCGCGCCCGATCGGCACCGGTAAAGCGCACGAGCCCGATAACAACAGCCGCCATGACAAGCGGCGCATAGGGACCAGAGCCGACCCAGCGCGTATCGAAATTCTCAAGATAGACTGCAAAGGAGGCCCAGGAGAGGAAACCAGCGACAACGGTCACCGCAGCCGAGCGGAATAGGATTGCTGAAACGGTCGCCACGGCAAACCACAGATACATGACCGTCTGCTCGTCGCCTGAGAGATGATACATCTGGCCGATGAGCGAGATGGCGCCGCCAAAGCTCAGCGTACCGACGATGAGCAGACCGCCGGCGGTAGCGAGCGCACCGCGCATAAGAAGAAGTGCAGCGCCGATGTGAACCGCCCAGATGAGCGCCAGCATCAGGCCCACGCGGACAAGGCGCGGGATGTACTCCCAGTTCGAAGCGACGAGAAGCAGCAGGGCGGCCCCGAGCAGTACCGCCGCCAATCCCATCAGCACGCGGCCGAGGCTGAAACTTGCCGGGCGCGTATCGTATTCGGCCAGCAGCGTCTTCGCCGTCTCTTCCTCAAGAAGTCCCTTCTCCACCCAGAGCGAAAGATCCCGCCCCAACCTGCCGCGATACATGCCCTACCCCGCATTGATCCGCCATCTTCGGCTTCTGCATTTATAGCGCAGGATCGGCGCGCGGAAACGCCGGTATTTGAAATATGCAAATTCCTCACTGGTCTTAATTGGGTCAGCCATTAACGAAACACTAACCGCATCATTGCTAATATATAAACACCGTAGAGAAGGCATGCATGAACCGCATAGCCCTCATGAATATATTGCACTGCAAAACAATCAAAAGTCATACTATTTAACTCATATCGAAGCACGGGGATGGCGCCCCGGCCCGGATTTCCGGAAGCCTGCGGATGATATGTCCGTGACGAGATTCGCAGACGCGCACTCCTCCTCCCAGCGCCCTGCGATAGACTGGCAACACTCCTCCTCCCAGTTGCCAGTCACCATCATGACGCCCACCGGATCCTCCCCCGGTGGGCGTTTTGCTTAACAGGTGGTTAAACGATTAGCATGCGGCCTTTTCGGGCTTTCGCGCGAATCAGGGTAAAGCAAGCGTTAAGCCGCATAGGGCAGTCGGGAGAGCGCCTCAGAGCGCGAGGCCCGATGCTCTTCGCCGAGATGCATCGGAAAATGCACCGATAGGAAAAAGACCATTCGCGGACGCCCCTGGTAGGCCAAATATCCATCTGCGAAAACGGCAGCCTGAGAAAAAATCATTCTGCCTATTCGTTGACCAGAAAATGGCCAAAGCGTGTAAATAACGGCCCGAGCTTTGCGAATCATGCATAGGTGGCTTGAAATCTTGGCTCTGTTAGTTCTTCGCGGCGCAACATATATTCCGGTCATCAAATAGAGGTCAGCGCCGAAGACAGGCTGCTGGCAGGATCAAGCCCTAGGAAAGGGGATTAACATGAACTTCTCTCGCTCTTTCAATAACTGGCGCAAGTATCGTCAGACGGTTACTGAACTCGGTCGCATGACCAACCGCGAATTGCATGACCTCGGCATCGACCGTTCGGACATCCATCGCGTTGCTCGCGAAGCTTCCGCCCGCTAAGTACAGGTAATCGCTGCTCCTCCCAAGCAGATTGCCTTCCCAAAACGCCTGCTGCCTCCGCAGCGGGCGTTTTCTTTTTGCCTATCGGGCCAGACTGCCGCAAAAGTTGCGGAAGTGTTAATTCCTGGCCTGCTCAAAAATCGTGCTCTGCGTAATTAGCGGGCATCAGATTGCACAATTGCATAGCAGACGCCTTTTATTTGCACTGCACAATATCAGGGATCTCCACTATATAGATGTCAACCGCAGACACGGCGATCCCGCCGGTCGCGCAAGACATCCGAGGAAAAGATCATGAACCCGATCCGCATTGCAAAGAGCTGGATTAGCTACCGCCGCACGCTCAACGAACTGGGCAACCTGTCCAACCAGACCCTGTCCGATATCGGCGTCAGCCGTTACGACATCCGCAGCATCGCATCCCGCTCGTTCCGCTAATATAGCGAGCACCATTCCCCAAGACGGCGCCATCAGGCGCCGTTTTCGTTTTTGGCTTTGCCTCGCCTTATCGGAACCCTGGGGCTTTCCGGCAGTTCTCCTTGACGAAAGGAGACCATCCCATGGCAAACCAACTCAATGCAGGCTTCACCGGGCGACCCGCCAACAAGCCCGAGGGCATCCGCAAGGCTGCTTCGGATACCGCCTCCGCTGTCAGGCGTGAGGTGCAGGCCGTTGCGACAGGCGCTGCCGATCACCCTCACATGGCAAGCTCTGTCGTCGTCGGTATCGGCGTCCTCGCCTTCAGCATCGGCTATCTGCTTGGGCGCCAATCCGCCGCGCCGGACCGCTTCTGGAGGTGAGATGATGACCAGGACCCTCCCCGAAAAACCAAATAAGAGCACCCGGTCGCCAAAGGGCGGAATCGATACGCTCAACGAACATGCGCCGGAAACAACTCCGGACGACGTTCCTAACCTTGGTGCGCAACGGGAAGCGGCAAGGGAACATAGTGACGCCTATATCGTCGACACCGATCTGGAGGATGCCGACCAGCGCGAGGCATCGCCCGGAACACGAGAGCAGAGCTAGTTACCTTGCGGCGCCGGAAGGCGCCGTTTCGATTCTGCTGTTGGATCGCGTTCCCCGCCGTGATATCAGCCGCCAATGACCAAGAACTCCTCATACTCCCCTATCCATGTCATCGGCGGCGGACTGGCCGGCTCTGAAGCTGCGTGGCAGATCGCCAATGCTGGCGTTCCTGTGATCCTGCATGAAATGCGCGGCGTGCGCGGCACGGATGCGCACAAGACCGATGGACTTGCCGAGCTTGTCTGCTCCAACTCCTTCCGCTCGGACGATGCCACCAGCAATGCCGTTGGCGTCATCCATGCGGAAATGCGCATGGCCGGTTCACTGATCATGGCATCGGCCGACAAACATCAGGTGCCGGCAGGTGGCGCGCTGGCAGTCGACCGCGATGGCTTCTCTGATGCCGTAACCAAGGCAATCCACGAGCATCCGCTGATCACGGTCGTGCGCGAGGAAATCTCCGGCCTGCCGCCGAAGGAATGGGATTTGGCTGTTATCGCCACCGGTCCGCTGACGGCCCCGTCGCTTGCGAGTGCCATCCAGGCGGAAACGGGTGAGGATTCTCTTGCCTTCTTCGATGCCATCGCGCCGATCGTCTATCGCGACAGCATCGACATGGATATCTGCTGGTATCAGTCGCGTTATGACAAGGTCGGTCCCGGCGGCACCGGCAAGGACTATATCAACTGCCCGATGACCGAAGAGCAGTACAATGCCTTCGTCGATGCCCTTATTGCCGGCGACACTGTTGGATTCAAGGAGTGGGAGGGCACGCCCTATTTTGACGGCTGCCTGCCGATCGAGGTCATGGCCGAGCGCGGGCGCGAGACGCTGCGCCATGGGCCTATGAAGCCGATGGGCCTCACCAATGCGCATAACCCGACCGTGAAAGCCTATGCCGTCGTGCAGCTTCGCCAGGACAATGCGCTCGGCACGCTCTACAACATGGTCGGCTTCCAGACGAAGTTGAAATATGGCGCGCAGGCCGATATCTTCCGTATGATCCCAGGGCTTGAGAGTGCCGAATTCGCCCGGCTCGGCGGCCTGCACCGCAACACCTACATCAACTCGCCCACCCTGCTCGATCCGTCGCTGACTCTGAAGTCGCGGCCGGGCCTGCGTTTTGCCGGCCAGATCACCGGTTGCGAAGGTTATGTGGAAAGCGCAAGCGTGGGTCTGCTGGCCGGCCGCTTTGCCGCCGCGGAACGCAAGGGAGAGCCAGTTTCGCCTCCTCCTGCAACAACGGCGCTCGGCTCGCTGCTCGGCCACATCACCGGCGGCCATATCGTCACCGATGAGGAGCCCGGCAAACGCTCATTCCAGCCGATGAACATCAATTTCGGTCTGTTTCCGGAGCTTCAGCCCGGCTCTATCGTCAAGCCTGAAGGGGTCAAGCGCTTCCGTGGCAAGGACAAGACGGTCATGAAGCGGCAATTGATTGCCAAACGGGCGCTTGCAGATTGCGCCGCGTGGCTGGGTCAGGACCTCAAGCTCGCCGAAAGCGCCTGAGATCGGGCATTTCCGTTTTTCTTCGGTTTACGGGAATGCCCTATGTTTTGTTTTGACTAATGGCCGTTTGCGGCGGACGAATTCGGCGCAGGCAATTCCTTATCCGGCTCGGCGATATAGTTGCCGAGCAGCCAGAGCGACACTTCCGACGCCTCCTTGGCCGAAGCAAACTCGTAAGTGCCGTTGTGATGGGGCGCATTGATAAATTCGATGCTCAGCCCCCTGCCGGTTTCAGAAGCCAAAACCCGCACAGTACCGGGCTCGATCAGATGGCAGGCGAAGTGGCGCGACATGTTGCGCATGAAGCCGGCCTTGTTGTCATGCAGACGCACGAAGACGGCCTGACCGTCAACGGTCGCCTGAAGCTGGCGGATCGCTTCATTGGGGAATGCGCGCCCAAACTCGATGATGGCAAGGCCCGTGTCATGCAGGCCATCTTCCTTGTTCTGAGCAGCCATGCGCGTAGCCACGAAGGCGAAGAAGATGACGATGGCGAAAAGAACGCACCAGACGATAATGCCCACGCGGATTCTCCGTTTAGAATGGGGTTATGCCTGACATAACGCGCGAGACTTGCGCGAGTTTGACCGTTGTCAGATTTTCTTGCGCATGCCGGCAAATGCCATGCGCATCTGACGGCGCCATTGCGGCTCTTGCAGCGAGGTTTCCAGAACAGCCGCACCGCGCTTCTGTGCCTTCACCAGCACCGGTTCCGCAAGCGCAACCGGCAGGAAGGCGGGCAGCACAGATGGCGGCAGGGCAGACGCCCTCGCCTTGGCAAGGTGATCGCGGCCGAGCCCGGCAAACGCTTCGATGGCTGCAGAGATGCGCGGCTTGTCCGCACCAGCCAGGAAGGTCTCCCGGTCGAGGCCCGTCGCCGAGAGAATTTCGAGCGGGATATAGACCTGGCCACGGCGTTGATGGAGCGGCATCAGCAACAGCATGCCGGAAATGGCCTGCGCCACGCCGGCATGACCGGCCGCATCTGCAGATTTCATCGCCTCTTCCGGGGAAAGGATGAGGCCTGCAAGCTGGATAAGTGCTGAGGCTGTTTCGCCTGCATAGCCTTCCAGCACGGTTCGACTTTCCATCGGGTCGTCGTAGAGATCGAATATTCGCGCCTCTATCATATTGACGAGCGTCTGGCGTGGAAGCCGGTGCGTCTCGACGGCCGAAAGAAGGGCTGCCGCGAGCGGATTGGCCTCGGTCGAACCATGTGCATTGCCTTCCAGAAGGTCGCGCCAATATTGCATGCGGATCTCGCCGGGCAGCGGCTCGTGCACGAGGTCGCGGATACGCGCGAGTTCGGCGTTGAAGGCATAGAGGGCGGCGAGCGCACCGCGCTTGTCATCAGGCGACAGCAGGCAGGCGAGGTAGCGATCGCGATCGATGTCGCGCAGCATCGCCAGGCTGATCTCCTGGTTCGTCTTCGGATCGGCCATGTTCAAACCGCAATCAGGGCGGCGGCGACGGCGCGCTGTTCGGAGAGCATGATGTTGAAGGTGCGCACGGCAGCACCCGTGCTCATTGGATCGGAAGAGATACCCCGTGCCTTGAGAGCAGCACGCAACTCCTGGGGCAGGCGGCGAAGCTCCGTGCCCGTGCCGACGAGCAGCACTTCGATATCGGCGGCTTCATCAAGCACACGGCGGAAATTTTCCACCGACAGCGGCTTCGTCATGTCCATATCCCAGCCGTGGATGCCCGATGGCAGGCAGAGGATGGAGCCGCGATGCGACATATCCGCAAAGCGGAAGCCGCCATTGCCATAGGTGTCGATGGGAGCGCGGCCCGGGAAATGGGCGTCGCGGATTTCAATGCCTTTTGCCATGTATCTATACCGCCGGCTTGCCGGATTTCATGCTGATATCGCCCTCGTCCTCGCCACCGCTCTCCCGGCGCAGCCGGAAGATGATGAGAACGGGCGCGGCTATATAGATGGAGGAGAATGTTCCGAGCGCAACGCCGAAGAGCATGGTGAAAGTGAAGGAGCGGATGACGGCGCCGCCGAAAATATAGAGTGCAAAGAGCGCAAGCAGTGTCGTGGCCGCCGTCAGAATGGTGCGCGAGAGTGTCTGGTTGATTGCCGCATCGATTAGGATCGGCAGTGGCATCTTCCTGTAGCGCTTGAGGTTTTCGCGCATGCGGTCATAAACGACGACGGTATCATTCAGCGAATAGCCGACGACGGTCAGGAGTGCTGCGACGCTCGTCAGATTGAATTCCATACCGGTCAGCACGAAGAGGCCGAGCATGATGATGACGTCGTGCAGCGTCGCAACAATTGCGCCGACCGCAAACTGCCACTCGAAGCGGATCCAGATATAGACGAGGATGGCGAATAGCGAAGCAAGGATGCCAATCGTCGCCAGCATCGTCAGTTCGCCGGAGACAGCCGGGCCGACAACCTCGACACGGCGGAAATCGTAGTCCTCGGCCAGTTCGCCGCGAATGAATGTTGCGACCGACTGCTCGGCATTTTCGCCGCCATCCTGCGAGCCAACACGGATCAGGGCGTTGGTGGCATCGCCGATGCGCTCAACGCGCACCGGTCCGAGGTTCAGTTCGTTGAGACGGGCGCTGAGATCGGCAATATCGGCATTGCCCTGCTTCGCCTTGACCTCGACCAATGAACCGCCGGTAAAGTCGATGCCGAGCTGCAGGCCTACCGTTGCGAAGGCGAGCATGGCGGCGATGCAAAGTGCTGCCGATGCCGTAAAGACATAGCGGCGAATACCCATGAAGCGGATATTGGCATGCTCGAAGAGGCCGGTCAGCGCGCTCTTCGGCAGATGGCGAGGATGGCGTCTTGCAAGCCAGGCAATCACGAAGCCGCGCGTCAGCGTGAAGGCCGTCAGGATGGTCGTGAGGATGCCGACGGCCAGCGTCACGGCAAAGCCGCGAATGGATTCGCTGCCGACAAAGAAGAGAATGACAGCGGCGATGAAGATCGTGACGTTGGCATCGACGATGGTAGCGAGAGCCCGCGAAAAGCCACGCTCGACCGCCTGGGCGAAGGTCGTATGCGGCACCCTCTCCTCTTCGCGGATGCGCTCATAGATCAGCACATTGGAATCCACGGCCATGCCGACGATCAGCACGAGGCCGGCAATGCCTGGAAGCGTCAATATCGCACCCGCAAGGCTCAGCACCGCGACGATCAGCACCAGATTGAAGGCTAGCGACACGACGGCGATGATGCCGAGCATGCGGTAGAGCGCAATCATCAGCGTTGCGACGAGCACGACAGCGACAATGCCGGCGACAAGACCGGAGAAAACGGATTCCGAGCCGAAGACCGGGCTGACGGTGCGCTCTTCCACTGATGTCAGCGTCGCAGGCAGCGCGCCGGCCCGCAACATGACGGCCAGATCCTGAACGCCCTCTTCGGAGAAATTGGCCGATATCTCGCCGCTTCCATCTGTGATCGGCGCTTCGATGACAGGGTTCGCCATGACTTGATCATCAAAGACAATGGCAAGATGTTTTCCCACATTGGCTGTCGTTGCCTGCGCCAGACGCTTTGCCGCCTCGGCATTCAGCCGGTAGACAATCGCGCTGTCCTGCGTTTGCGGATCGGTCTTCGTATCGACTTCGGCAAAATCAGCGCCTGTCGCTATCGCCGTCCGATCGACGAGATAGGGAACCGGTGGATCATCCAGCGAATAAAGCACCTGCGATGTCGCGGGCCAGCGGCCGGCAAGCGCCTGCTGGCCGGTCATGCTCTCATCAATGAGGTGAAACGAGAGTGCTGCCGGTTCGTTCAGCAGGTTCTTCAGCCGCTCGGCATCGACGGAGCCCAGCACCTGCACGGCGATGCGATCGTCCCCGTCCGGACGAACAGTGAAATTCTCTTTGCCGAAACCGGCGATACGGCGAGCGACGATATCGAGCGAGCGTGTCTGCGCAGCAACCGTGTCGGCATCGATCGCCTTGTCGGAGATCTGCAGCGTCAGCTGGCCGTCATTGCTCTGCTGCAGCGAGATATCGGTTGATGTCAGTGATTTCAGGAGATCGGCCGCGGCCTGAAGCTGCGCCGTATCGGTAACCTTGACCGTCACCGTCTGCGCGGTTCCGGCGAGCCCCGTATAGCGGATACCGGCGCCGCGGAGCTTGTCACGAACGCTGGCGACCGTTGCCTCGAGCCGGGACCGGATAATGTCGGAGCGTTCGAGGCGGAGTACGATATGGGAGCCGCCCTGCAGATCGAGACCGAGGGTGACGCGATCCTGCCGGATCCAGCCTGGCAAGGAGGAGAGCTGCGCCTGGCTCAGGAGATTGGGCGCAGCGACGATAAATGCGGCGATCGCGACCAACCAGATCAGAAGTATTTTCAAGCGGGAAAAATGGTGCATTCTCTCGACTATCTTCCGATCCGGCGGGTGTTGCTATCGCATGTTATGCAGCGTCGGCCTTGACCGGCTCGCCCTTTACGCGGACTTCGGAAATGCCGGTGCGGACGATGCGCACGCGCACGCCTTCGGCGATTTCGACTTCGACTTCCTTCTCGTCGACAACCTTCGTGACCTTGCCAACGAGGCCGCCGCCGGTAACGATCTGGTCGCCGCGACGGATCGCCTTCAAGGTCTCCTCACGCTTCTTGGCCTGCGCGCGCTGCGGGCGGATGAGCAGGAAATACCAGACCACCATCAGCGGCACGAACAGGATGATCATTTCGAGGCCTGAGCCGCCGAAAGCACTCGTGGCGTCAGTTGCGCTCTGGGCAAATGCCGGGGTGATAAACATGCTAAGCTCCTCAGGCTATGGGCGGCGGAACCCCGCCTCTCTTTTCAAGTCGCCGGACTATAGTTGCAGCCTTTATGAATGCAACAAAAACAGCCGGAAAGCGTACCGTTTCCGCTGCCTCATAACCTTTCCGCTGTGGAAAGGCCATGCTACCCGGCATCAAAAAAGCGAAAGCGGATTATCGCTGCAATCTATGAAGGAGGCACCCGATGGCCGAAGAAATCAATAGCGTTCTGCTTCAGGAGCTGAAGAGGCTTGCGGATGCGGTCGAACGGCTGGCGGGACCGGCGCCTGCTGCCAATGATTGGAACGCCGCCGACTGTTTCGTCTGGTCCCCTGCCCGCCATTATCTACAGCCCGTCAGGCGCCCAAATCGCGTGGCGCTGAAGCTCATCCGCGGCGTCGATCATGTGCGCGACATCCTGCACGAAAACACCGTGCGTTTTGCCGAGGGCTATGCAGCCAACAACGTGCTGCTCTGGGGTGCGCGTGGCATGGGCAAGTCCTCGCTGGTCAAGGCCGTGCATGAAGATGTACGCCGCGAGAGCGGCGTTTCGCTGAAACTCGTCGAAGTGCATCGCGAGGATATTGCCAGCCTGCCGACGCTTCTCGACCTCCTCAAGGATACGCCGCATCGCGTCATCGTCTTCTGCGACGACCTTTCCTTCGACCACGACGATACCGCTTATAAGTCGCTCAAGGCGGCGCTCGATGGCGGCGTGGAAGGGCGTCCGGACAATGTGCTGTTCTATGCCACGTCCAACCGGCGCCACCTGCTGCCGCGCCACATGATGGAGAACGAGCAGTCTACGGCAATCAATCCGTCCGAAGCCGTCGAGGAGAAGGTGTCACTCTCCGACCGCTTCGGCCTTTGGCTCGGCTTCCACAAATGCAGCCAGGAAGATTATCTGACAATGATCGATGGCTACGCAGAACACTTCAAGCTCGGCCTTGAGCGCGAGAAGATGCATGCCGAGGCGCTGGAATGGGCGACCACCCGCGGCGCCCGCTCCGGCCGCGTCGCCTGGCAATATATCCAGGACCTGGCCGGCCGCATGCGCATCCATCTCGACCGCGCCTAAGCATTCCCGCTAAGCACCTTTGCGTAGCATATTGTAAAACGACAAAAGCCCGGCTGCTGGCCGGGCTTTTGCACTTTCCTGAGACGCTCTACCTGCTCAGAAATGTCAGCTATTCAAGAAATGTCATGGGGTTGACCGGGGACGCATCCTTGCGAACCTCGAAGTGAACCTGCGGCTGCTTGACGTTGCCGCTCATGCCCGACACGGCGACCGTCTGGCCACGCTGGATCTTCTGGCCGCGGGTGACGCTCAGCGTATCGGCATTGCCGTAGACGGTGACGGTGCCGTCGTCGTGACGGACAAGAACCGTGTTGCCGAGTTCCTTCAGACCATTGCCGGCATAGATGACCACGCCGTTTTCAGCAGCCTTGATCGCAGTACCCTGCGGAACCGAGATATCGATGCCATCATTGCGGCTGCCGTTGACGTTGGCGCCATAGGCAGCAATCACCTGGCCGCGGACCGGCCAGCGATACTTGCCGATGCCGGTGGCTTCCGGAGCAGCAGCGCTGACATCGGACTTCTTCTCGACATCATCGACCGTCTGTGTCGCGGCAGGAGCCTTGTAAGGCGCCGGCTGTGCGGAAGCCGTCTGGACCGGGGCGGCGGCCGGCTGGGCAGGCTTGGCCTGCACGACCTTCTGCGCCGGGATGGAGGCCGTCTTGATCGTGTCGGCGGAAGCTCCGCCGTTCGGGATCTTCAGTTCCTGGCCGATGCGGATCGAGCTCGCCGACAGATTGTTGGCGGCCTTGATATCGTCGATGTTGGCACCCGTCGCCTTGGCGATCTTGGCAAGCGAGTCACCCTGCTTGACCGTGTAAGTGCCCGCAGCACCATTCGGATTCTTGCCGCCTGCCGGAGGAGCCTTGCCCGTCGGATCTGCGCTTGCGACAGTCTTGTCGCGAACCGAATTGGCGCCCGGAACGACAGCGACCTTCTGCTCCTGGCCCTTCGTCGGCTGCGGCAACTCGCCGGGCTTGGACAAGTCGGCGGACTGGGCTGCGGCCTTGGCGGCATTGTTGCCGCCGTTGAAGGTCGGGATAAGGATCGCCTGGCCGGGCTGCGCGGCGGAAGCCGTCTTCAGATTGTTGACACGCAGGATTTCCTTTTCCGGAACCCCATAGCGGCGGGAAAGGACGGCGATGTTCTCCCCCGGACGCAGCGTGACCGACGGCGCATTGGTCCCCGACCAGCCCGAAACCTTCGGCGTCGTGCCCGTGGTCAGCGTATCGGGAGCAACTCTCGGCGCATTCACGCCCGCCGGAGCGATGCGATCGGGCTTCGGAGCGGCCGGAAACGGCTGGGCAAGAGCAACGTCTCTTTCCCGCTGACGGGGAGAAACGGACCCTGCGCTCGGCGGCGCGAGTTCGGTGCGTTGAACGGAAACCGGTGCGGATGCCATCCGTGCGGCGGAGCCTGAGGTGGCGACGGGATCATAACTGGGGCGCCCCGGGTAGGGCTGGCTCATCGCATTGTTCTGAGCGTAGGACGGCTGCATGGCCGAACCACCAAGATCAGCGCGCGGCACCGGGTCGCCCTGCGGCCCATTGAAACTCCTGCGCGGGATCGAATTCGTCGTCATCTGATCCTGCGCGGAGGAGGAAAACAGACTACCGAAACGCGTTACATCGGAGCTGCAGCCTGTTGCTGCACTCGCCAGCAAGGCGACGACCAGAAAATTGCCGGCCGATTTCCCGAACTTCGGCGAAAGACTGAAACGCATGACTCGACCCACTTAGAACGCAACCATTTGTGAATCTATTAAAGCGCGTTAGTGTTACCATGCGGTTAAGGCGCTGGAATCAGTGCTATATTTTTGAGAACTTGATAACCATAAGTTTGCGGGCGAAAAATCATAGCCCGCCGGGCTTTGCGGGCAGCCGGTCTAAAGCGTGTCGCGATCCTTCAGATTCGCTTGCCACGCTTTAGATCTTTGTTTCACGCATGTCGTTATCGCAAAACCGCTGCACACTTTTGCGCGACATGCTTTAAAGCTGCGAAGCAAGCCTTGGAACAATCGGCAAATAGGGAGCGTCGAAAAGCTCTTCCCGCTCGAAGCGGCTGCCGGTCTTTGTCAGCCGCACCATGCGGCATTCATTCTCGGAGATCATCAGCGGCGCAATCATGGAGCCGCCTGACACCAGCTGATCGGCATAGAAGCGCGGCATGGAATTGAAAGCAGCCGTAACGAGGATGCGGTCAAAAGTGCCCTCGCCCTGCATGCCGTTGCTGCCGTCGGCCTGACGGATGATGACGCTGCGCAGGCTGAGCGTTTCCATACGGCGCTGGGCCGAAAGCGTCAGCGTCTTGTAGCGATCGACCGTCAGCACGCGTTCCGCAATGCGACCGATGACCGCCGCGGTAAAGCCGCTGCCCGTGCCGATCTCGAGTACGCGCTGACCGGGGCGGACCTTCAGATGATGCAAAAGACGGACGGCGAAATCGACGCCCTCCAGAAAGGAGCCGCACTCGATCGGGATCGTGCGGCTGGAATAGGCGTTCTCGGTAAATTGCGGCGGGACGAAAAGCGAGCGCGGTGTCTGCTCGACAGCCGTCAGCAAATCGATGTCGGAAATGCCTTCCGCGCGCAATCTCAGGACCAGCGCTGCGAAGCCTTCCTTCTCGGCCAGTTTTGCCGTCAATCCTTTACTCCGTGTCCGAGGGCCCGCGCCACGCGGTCCGTCACGGAATAATCGGTCAGATCAAGTTTCAAAGGTGTTACCGAAATCTTATTATGCTTGAGGGCGTGAATATCGCTGCCCTCGGTAAAGGCGCCGGCGCGTTCGCCGAATTTCAGCCAGTAATAGGGGAAGCCGCGACCATCCGTGCGCGCATCGACCTGCAGGTTGAAGGCAAGCTTGCCTTGCGCAGTCACTTCAACGCCCTCGACTTCATCAGGACGACAGTTCGGGAAATTGAGGTTCAGGAAGGTGCCTTCGGGAAGATCTACCGTCATCAGCTTTTCGAGCAGCGCCGGCGCGTGAGCCTCGCACACTTCCCAGGGCAGGATGCGGGCACCGTCATCATAGATATATGCCTGACTGAGGGCGAAGGAGCGCACGCCCTGCATCGTTCCTTCGATCGCGCCGGCGATGGTGCCGGAATAGGTCACGTCGTCGGCAACGTTGGAGCCGGAGTTAACACCGGACAAGACGAGGTCCGGCTTGATATCCAGCACCTGCTTGATGCCCATGATGACGCAATCGGTCGGCGTGCCGCGCAACGCATAATGCTTGTCGGAAATCTTCCGGAGCCGCAATGGCTCCGAAAGGCTGAGCGAATGCGCAAGGCCGCTCTGGTCGGTTTCGGGGGCGACGATCCAGACATCGTCAGAAAGCGTCCTTGCTATCCGTTCCAGCGCACCCAAGCCTTCGGCATGGATACCGTCGTCATTCGTCAGCAGGATGCGCATTGTCTCAAGCCGCCCGTTCGATCTTCGTCAGACCGCCCATATAGGGCAGCAAAGCGTCCGGAATCGTGACGGAACCATCCTCGTTCAGATAATTTTCCAAGACCGCGATCAGGCAACGGCCAACCGCCGTGCCGGAGCCGTTCAGCGAGTGAACGAACTTCGTCGCCTTGTCGTCCTTGCCGCGATAGCGGGCGTTCATGCGCCGTGCCTGGAAATCGCCGCAGACGGAGCAGGACGAGATCTCGCGGAAAGTGTTCTGACCCGGCAGCCAGACTTCGAGGTCATAGGTCTTGCGCGAGCCGAAGCCCATGTCGCCGGTGCAGAGCGTCATGGTGCGGAAATGCAGGCCGAGGCGCTTTAGAACTTCTTCGGCGCAGGCCGTCATGCGCTCATGTTCGGCAATCGAGCTCTCGGCGTCGGTGATCGAGACCAGCTCGCACTTCCAGAACTGGTGCTGGCGCAGCATGCCGCGGGTATCGCGGCCGGCAGATCCCGCCTCCGAACGGAAGGACGGCGTGAGAGCGGTGAAGCGCAGCGGCAGCTTTTCCTGATCGAGGATTTCCTCGCGAACCAGGTTGGTCAGCGTCACTTCCGCAGTTGGGATAAGGTACCGGCCGTCCGTCGTCTTGAAGAGATCTTCCTCGAACTTCGGCAGGTTGCCGGTGCCGAACAGTGCCTCGCCCCGTACCATCAACGGCGAAGACACTTCGGTATAGCCGTGTTCGGTCGTGTGGAGGTCTATCATGAACTGACCGAGCGCGCGTTCCAACTTGGCGAGCGGGCCGGTCAGCACCGTGAAGCGCGAACCGGAGAGCTTGGTGGCACGTTCGAAATCCATATAGCCGAGGGCCTCGCCGATTTCGAAATGCTCCTTCGGCGTGTGGTTCCAGCGCGGCCTTTCGCCGACGATACGGGTCACGACATTGTCGTGCTCGTCCTTGCCGACAGGCACCTCATCGAGCGGCACGTTCGGGATGCGCGAAAGCTGGTCGTTGAGCTCGGTGGAAAGTGCACGCTCTTCCTCTTCGGCAGCCGGCAGCGTTTCCTTGATATCGGCGACCTCGGCCTTCAGCTTGTCGGCAAGCTCGGCGTTCTTCTGCGCCATGGCAGCACCGATCTCCTTGGAGGCGGCGTTGCGGCGGGAGAGCAGATCCTGCGCCTTCTGCACGGCGGAGCGGCGCTTCTCGTCAAGGGCGATGAGAGATTGCGACAGAGGCTCCGCTCCGCGCTTTGCAAGGGCGGCATCGAGAGCCTCGGGATTCTCACGGATCCATTTGATATCGAGCATCGTCGTTCCAGATCGTTTCAACAGAAATGAACCGGTCGGAGGAAACCCCGACCGGATGGGAAACGGCAGAACTCAGTGGAATGTCCTGATGCGCTCAGACGCTGTCCGTCTTGGCGACGTCAGAGGATTCGCTGGCCTCTTCAAGCGCCTGTTTGGAACGCTGACGCTCCACGAGTCGTGCCGCGTAGATGGAAATCTCGTAGAGAAGGATCGTCGGCAGCGCAAGGCCGATCTGGGACATGGGGTCGGGCGGCGTCAGCACCGCCGCCACGACGAAGGCAAGCACGATTGCAAACTTGCGCTTTTCGGCGAGCCATTGCGACGTCAGAAGACCGACGCGGGCCAGAAGCGTGGTGATGACCGGCAGCTGGAAGACAAGGCCGAAGGAGAAGACCAGCGTCATGATGAGGCTCAGATATTCCGAGACCTTCGGCAGGAGCGAGATCGCCACTTCGTCATGGCCCGGCGCCTGCTGCATCGACAGGAAGAACCACATGACCATCGGCGTGAAGAAGAAATAGACCAGCGCGCCGCCCATGAGGAACAGGATAGGCGATGCGATCAGGAACGGCAGGAAAGCCTGGCGTTCGTTCTTGTAGAGGCCGGGAGCAACGAACTTGTAGATCTGCGCGGCGATGATCGGGAAGGCGATCACAAGGCCGCCGAACATGGCGACCTTGACCTGCGTGAAGAAGAACTCCTGCGGCGCCGTATAGATCAGCTGCGCCTTCTCGACATCGAGATGGGCCCAGCTGACAGCAAGCTTGTAGGGATAGACGAGGTAATTGAAGATGTGCTTGGCGAAGATGAAGCACGCGATGAAGGCGATGAAGAAGGCGGCGATCGACCAGATCAGCCGCGTGCGCAGCTCCATCAGGTGCTCGATCAACGGCTGCGGCTTGTCTTGTGTATCACCGCTCATGCCTCATCCTTCTTCTTTTTGGCGGCCGGCTTTGCGACAGCGGCCGGCTTCTTTGTCGCGGCAGCACGCTTCGGCTTCTCGACCGGCGCCGCGACCAACGCAACCGCATCAGCCTTGTCTGCGGCCTTCACACGCGGCTTGCGCACGGCCTTTGGCTTTTCGGCCACGGCGACCGGAGCAACGGTGGCGGCAGCGACCGGCTGCGGCGCAGGAACGACCGGCGGTGTTTCCGGCAGGCTCATGGACGGCGCCGGCACGGAAACTTCCGCAGGCGGCACTTCCGTCGCAGTCTCGGCGCCCTGCTCTAGCGGGCGCTGTTCTGCCGGCTTCTCGACCTTCGTCGAATTCTGCAGGTCGGCCTTGATCTCATTGCCCATCTGGCGCAGCGGGTTCATCGCCTCGCGCAGGCTGTTGACCGGGTTGAGCTTCTGGGCGTCGCTGATCGTGCTACGCACGTCGTCAAGCTCGGCTTCGCGCAGCGCTTCGTCGAACTGGGCACGAAATTCGCCCGCGACCTTGCGGGCACGTGCTGTCATCTTGCCGAAAGCGCGCAGCATCGGCGGCAGATCCTTGGGACCGACAACCACGATCAGAACGACCGCGATAACCAAAAGTTCGGTCCAGCCAATATCGAACATGCAAGGCTCCTGAACGGGCGGCGCGGGGGCAGCGCCCTTTCCCGTACGTGATTACTTCGTTTCGTCGGCCTTGTGATCGACGGTCTTTGCCGCTTCCGGCGCGTCTTCGTCCGTCATGCCCTTCTTGAAGCTCTTGATGCCCTTGGCAACGTCGCCCATCAGTTCCGGGATCTTGCCGCGACCGAACAACAAAAGCACGATGGCCAGAACGATAAGCCAGTGCCACATGCTAAAAGAACCCATTACCCATACTCCCTGTTGCGATGTTCCCTCGATGTAAGAATTTCCGATACGGTTTCCAACATCAATCCTTCTGGATTGAGCTTAATGTCACGGTATCGGCCTTTGTGACAAGTCATTCATCCATCGAAAAGTCGTGATTGACATTGTTTTGCGCGGGCGTGGCAAAAGCAAGACCAAGCTTCGTTATTCCTCGGACGCGCCGCCCGGGGCCAGCAGTCCGAGTTCCTCAAGATCCATCTGGGTGATCGGATCCTCATCCTCGGTCAGTTCGTCGTTCATGAGGGGCGAAGGAATATTGAAATTGGCGGGGATGCGGCCAGACAGGAGACCGGCACCCTTCAGCTCTTCAAGGCCCGGCAGGTCGCGCAATTCCTCGAGGCCGAAATGGTCGAGAAAATCTCGCGTCGTGCCGAGCGTAACCGGTCGGCCCGGCGTGCGGCGGCGGCCGCGGAAACGCACCCAGCCTGCCTCCATCAGCACGTCGAGTGTGCCGCGGGAGGTCTGGACACCTCTGATGTCTTCGATCTCGGCGCGCGTCACCGGCTGGTGATAGGCAATGATCGCAAGCACTTCGAGTGCCGCGCGAGAGAGCTTCTTGACCTCGTTCTCGTCGCGGCGGATGACGAAGGAAAGATCAGCCGCCGTGCGGAAAGCCCAGGCACTGTCGACCTGCACGAGATTGACGCCGCGCGGCGCATACTGCTCCTTCAGGCGCAGCATGATCTCATGCGCGTTAAATCCCTTCGGCAGACGTTCGGTGATGAAGCCTTCGGATACCGGCTGGGCGGAGGCGAAAACCAACGCTTCGGCTATGCGCTCCGCCTCTATTTCAGCCTGCAGATCGCGGACAATGCCCTCGCCTTCCCCGTCTTCGCCTTCAAAGTCATCGTTTTGCGCGTCGATCAATCCGACTGCTCCTGTTCGACCACTTGCAAGGTGGCATGTTTCGGGCCGCGGCGCATGTAGATCGGCTGGAAGGCGCCATCCTGGCGTATTTCGAGCTTCCCTTCGCGTACCAGCTCCAGCGAGGCGGCAAAGGCGCTGGCTACGGCAGTGACGCGCTCGGCGGGACTTGCGAGATAGCGCAGCAGATATTGTTCGAGCGCCGTCCAGTCGACGATATCGCCGATCAGCTGGGTCAGCAGTTCACGGGCATCGGTAAGCGACCAGACATTGCGGCGCTCGATCGTCACCTGGGTGATCGCATGGCGCTGCCGCAACGCCGCATAGGCGCTCAAGAGGTCGTAGAGATTGGCATCATAATCGGACTGCTGGCGATCCGGGATATGCTCCGGCGCGCCGCGGGCGAAGATATCGCGACCGAGCCGGTTGCGATTGACGAGACCGTCGGCGACCTGGCGCATCGCTTCCAACCGCTTGAGGCGGAAGGCGAGCGTTGCAGCCATCTCCTCACCTGAAGGGCCGTCGTCCTTGACCTGCTGCGGGATCAGCAGCCGCGATTTCAGGTAAGCTAGCCAGGCCGCCATGACGAGATAATCGGCGGCAAGCTCGATGCGGATACGCCGCGCGCTTTCGACGAACTGCAGATATTGCTCGGCAAGGGCCAGGACCGAAATGCGCGACAGATCGACCTTCTGGTTGCGGGCCAGATAAAGCAGGAGATCGAGCGGGCCTTCGAAGCCGGCGACATCGATCACCAGCGCCGGCTCGTGGGTGGCACGTTCCGAACCGTTCTCCTGCCACAGCTTATCCATCGGCGTTGACGCCGCCTGAGACCGCTCCGTGCCCTTGATCGTGTTCACCCTACCCTGCCTTTCCGACCCCTGCTCACGCTGTCGCAAACATCGCGTCGAATTCTGCTCTTATCGTTGCCTCGTCCGTAGCGTCAGTCGTCGGGAAACCTTCCTCGACCAGTTGTGCCCGCTCGCGCGCAAGACCTGCCAACGGCGGAACATTTGCCACGACCTCGCGCATCTCGTCCATGTGGCCGTTGCAGTGCAGCACGATATCACAGCCGCCTGCAATGATATTCGCCGCTCGTTCACCAATCGTGCCGGCAAGCGCGTTCATCGAGGTATCGTCCGACAGCAGCAGTCCCTTGAAGCTGATCTCGGTGCGGATCACGTCATCGATCACCTTGCGGGAGGTGGTCGCCGGATTATCCGGGTCGATGGCCGTGAAGACGACATGGCAGGTCATCGCCATCAGCTCGTCCTTCATGGCAACGAAGGGCGGGAAGTCGTGAGCTTCCAGCTCCTCGCGCGACACCGTTACAACGGGCAGCTCCAGATGCGAATCCGCAAAACCGCGCCCATGCCCCGGCATGTGCTTCATGACCGGTAGCAGGCCGCCGGCTTTCAGCCCCTCGGCGGCAGCCCGGCCCATTTCCGTGACGGTGACGGGATCGCCGCCATAGGCCCTGTTGCCGATGACATTGCTGCTGCCTTCGACCGGTACGTCCAGCACCGGCAGGCAATCGACATTGATGCCGAACCTCTGGAGATCGAAGGCATGCAGGCGCGACATCAGCCAGGCGGCGCGCAGCCCAAGCGCCCGGTCGCGGCGATAGAGATCGCCAAGCGCCTGTCCCGGCGGATAGTGCTGCAGTATCGGCGGGCGGATGCGCTGGACGCGGCCGCCTTCTTGATCGATCAGCACAGGCGCATGCCAGCCAACGCATTCACGCAGCTCGGCAACGAGATCGCGAATCTGCTGGGCTTCGGAAATATTTCGCCCGAAGAGGATGAAGCCCCAGGGGCGTTCAGCCTTGTAGAAGGCTTTCTCTTCGTCGGTCAGCTTGAGGCCGCTGCAGCCGAGGATCATTGCTTTTGATTCGGTCATACTCGAATCATAAGGGCCGCCCCGCGAATTGCGAGCAAGGTCAAGCGCGATCCCACAAAAAAGAACGGCGGGACAGGCCCGCCGTTGCAATGGAGAAAG
>NZ_AJWE01000013.1:0-40207 GCF_000281145.1 Rhizobium sp. CF142
TCGACATCGCAAGGGATGGCAAGGTCCTTTACGAAAAGGAAGGTACCTTCTACGAAGCTTGGCGGCTAGCCATTCAGCGCTATGGGATCTACAATCCTTATACCGGTCGTGGTGCCATCAAGGGTTTGTTACCCCATGGGCCGCACAATGTCCGGGATGTCCTCGCCACGCACATCCCGAAGCAGACCGGTTCGTATGAACAGGCGAGCTACGCGATCCAAGATACCCCAGATATGATCCAGCAGCACTACGGCCCTTTCCTGCCGCAGGACAAGGCAGCGCTTGCCGCCCGTATTTTGAATCAAGTCTGGGAGGCTGCCGCTTAGGGTCAGTAGAGGTCCTGGCTGGCGGAAAGACCTGCGCCTGCCTACTCCTGATCTAAGAGATTGATTGCGGTGGCCTCTACCATACTGTTTTCATTGGTGTCGGGCTTGATGGAGGTCGTTATTCTGACAAAAGCATGATAGAAATGGAATCGGTCGACCCCTTCCAGAACGCTAGGCTTTTCACGAAGCTACGGGCAATGGATCTGTACCTTCGCTTAGGATCGCCAGGTACCGCCGATAGCTGAATACACGCCCTCGCTTCCGGCCTGTTACCTCCTCAACCACACCAAAACGTTCCAAATCCATCAGTGCTGCATTCACGGTTGGTGCCGATAGGCCCGTCAGTTCGGTGAGTTGTCCAGGCGTCAGGAACGGATTTTGCTGGAATAGGTCATGGATGCGAAGCGCCGAACCAGCTCGATCGCTTTTGGTCGTAATCGTTTCGCGATCTTCCTTAAACACGTCAACGATGCGAGTTGCCGCCTCGAACGCCTGGTTGGCAGTGTCGGCTACGCCAGTGAGGAAGAAATCGAGCCACCCCTCCCAATTACCCTGCTCACGAACTTCCTGAAGCAGTCGATAGTATTCTGCGCGATGGGTTTTCAAATAAAGGCTTAGATAGAGGAGAGGCTTGCGTAATACGCCATTCATGCAGAGGTACAGCGTCACCAGCAGACGGCCAATGCGTCCATTGCCGTCCAGGAACGGGTGGATTGTTTCGAATTGGACGTGCAGCAAACCGGCCTTGATGAGTGCAGGCAGACGGGAGCGATCTTCGTGCATGAATTGCTCGAGCGCATTTAGACAGCCATCCATCTCAATGACCGGAGGCGGGACAAAGAGTGCGTTGCCCGGTCGCGTGCCTCCAATCCAGTTCTGTGACCGCCGAAATTCTCCTGGGTTTTTTGTGCCGCCGCGTCCACTCTGCAGCAATCGCGCATGCATTTCACGGATTAGGCGTAGCGACATCGGAAGGTCTTGTAACCGTTCCAGACCGTACATCATTGCATCGACGTAATTTGAGACTTCGCGAATATCATCGATTGGTTGCCCGGCCTGCGCTTCCATCTCAAAGCGAAGCAGATCGGAAAGTGTCGACTGCGTCCCTTCGATCTGCGAGGATAAGACAGCCTCCTTTCTAACGTACATATAAAGAAAGAGCTCCTGACGCGGGAGCAGCATTGTGATGCCATCCAACCGTCCAAGCGCCCGCTCTGCTAAACTAAGTCGCTCCAAAAGCGAAAGTACATCGATGGACGGCACCGGTGGCAATGGCGGGGGCACAAATGCTCGCACCGACTCGCCGGCAACAGAGGTTTCGACAAAGCGGCCATACCGCTGACTAGGCTCGGAATCAGACATGGAGCGAGTATGATTTTCAGCCGCTATTTAAGCAAGGCGCCGTTTTCTTTAATAAGGAAGAAGCTAAGTTAAGCGCCCTTAAATAAGCGTCGTTCAATTCCACGCCTTGATGGGATACGCGCTGACGATCTGTTAGCCGACAATCTATGTGCTTGAAAAATCATAGGAATCGCCTGGGGTGCGAGGTTACACCTCTCTGATCCTCTCTGCTGAAGAGCAATCGTGCTCGCTGGCGGCTTCGCTTTTTGAGTAGCTTGTTGATAATTCTACATCGCTAGCAACTGCTCCGCCAACGTTTAGACCTGTGGATCCGATACAATCGAGCGGAAAGGCGATTGGAAACTGCACACCCTAGTCTCGGCGGCGCGTCTCAGTTGAAATCGCCGTTTGGCTTCAGGCATCTCCAAACCATCATGACCCGCTTTATCAGGCTGATCTGCTCTAATGAAACCAGCGCAACGGCATTGTAACGTTAACCGCGCATCGATCAAAATGTGGGATATGGCGGCATGACCAGATTTGCCCGTGATCCTCTTTATCGTCGCCACCGATTTCCAGCTGACGTTATTGCCCATGCCGTTTGGCTCTATTTCCGGTTTCCGCTCAGTCTGCGCATGGTCGAGGACATGCTGGCAGCCCGTGGGGTCCTCGTCTCTCACCAGACCGTGAGGCTCTGGGCGGAGAAATTTGGCAGAGACTTTGCCAATGATATCCGGAGGCGATCGGCCGGCAAGCTTGGTGACAAATGGCACCTCGACGAGGTCGTCATCGCCAGGGGTGGAAAGAAGCACTGGCTTTGGCGTGCCGTCGATCAAGATGGTTTCGTCCTCGACGTGCTGGTGCAAAACCGTCGCGATGCCAAGGCTGCCAAACGGTTGATGCGAGAGCTTTTGAAAGGGCAAGGCCGTTCGCCCCGTGTGATCATCAGCGACAAGCTCCGATCCTATGGCGCCGCAAAACGTGACATCATGCCCGGTGTCGAACATCGCTCGCACAAAGGCCTGAACAATCGTGCCGAGAATTCTCATCAGCCGATCCGACGGCGTGAGAGGATTATGAAACGCTTCAAGTCAACAAGGCACCTTCAACGCTTCGTTTCCATCCACGACCCAATCGCCAACCTCTTTCACATTCCCCGCCACGACATCCCTTCCACCCATCACCGCGAGCTTCGAGCGATAGCCATGGAAATATGGCACCAGATCGCATGCCTTCGCGTCGCCTGAACCAAAGCGCCAATCCCAGATCCTGTCTTCGGAGCGTTAAGTTTACAGTGCCGTCAAGAGATCTGCAAAGGAGGGCCCGTCATTGCCGTTGCGGCTGGCATTGCGACAGACTTGGCAGAGGTCGTGAAAATTTCGGTTTTGCTAAGAAAGGCCTGACGGCGATATTGGGAAGGGCTCAGTAAGAAGTCTTTGCCGACGACTTCGCCTTAAAGGGACCCCAACTCACAACACCTTAATGCGGACCTAATTATCTGGACCAAGGATTGATCACCCTCAGCGCAGCTGCCTCGAATGGACTTGTGTCGCGAGTTGCGATCGCGAAGCCGTTTGCTGCCGCCGTAGCTGCAATGTAGCCATCAGCAGTGCCAATCGCTCTCCCAGATGCTCGGGCGCGTGCCATCAATGCGGAATAAAACTGAGAAGTGGCCAGATCGAAGGAGAGGATGCGCCCGGAAAAGTGGGGCAGCACTTCGCCCTCAAGGCGGTCGCGCAGGATGGCTTGCCGTTTCCCTGAAGGCATCGCAGCTATCCCGAAGCGAAGCTCAGCTATCGTTATTGCGGAGAGGAAGAGCGTTTCGATAGCTTGTGCGTCCAACCAAGCGATTACCGCCTCATCGGGAACTGGTTTCCAAGGCTCGGATATAACGTTGGCATCCAGCAAGATCATTCGAAGGTCATCGGTTCAGCAGGTGTCTTGTCGCGACTTTTCTGCAGGGCTTCGACGTCGCTGTCCGAGAGCTCGGCATCGCGGCCAATGGCAGTCAACAAGGAGCCGAGCTTGACACGCTCAGGAGGACGAACAGCGGCTTCAAGAATGTCACGGATTTCGGCCTCGGTGCTCCGGCCATGATGAGCGGCTCGCACCCGCAAAGCACGATGTGTTTCGTCAGAGAGGTTTCGAATGGTAACTGCCGGCATCGATACCACCTCCATGCATGTGATTGCCTTGATATCAGCATATGCAAAATGACACCAACCTTCAAGGCTTTCATTGATAACGACGATATCATGACTCTTTAGATATTCGCCTTGATGAGAATCGACCCACCCGCCTCTGATTATTCACTAAATCATTGAAAACACATGTCTGAGGCGTAATCTAATTTATGGAACTTTCATGCGAAAATACTGGCGATTAAATCTCGCAGCATATCGCTAGCTATTAGACGCGGCAGCGATTACGCTAAGAAGCCTTTTCAGCTGCGCAACATCGCATCACTCCCGCATCCTGTTCTCATTACACAGCCGCGACTACCTGGATCTCGACCAAGTATTGAGAGATTGAGTCGCTTCAGCTTTCTGCAGGAATACCGCCGGCTGCGATGATGGCCTCAGGCGTGTCGACGTCGATCTGCGCGGCTTCGCCAATCTCAATCTCAATCACCGGCAGTCCGGAGGTTTTTATAAGGTCGCGGGCGCCGACATCGCCCCTCAGCCGAGGAACGGCATCGTACAGCGACCTTGGCAGGATAACGGGATTTCCGGGCTTGCCCTGCGAGACGGCACGAACGATCGATTCACGCTTGCTATCTTGAAACGCCGTAATCAACCGGTTGAGATCACAGCTGGTCACAGCCGGCATGTCCGCGAGCATAACGAGGATACCGTCAGCCCCATTCGCCGCGGCAGCGGCAAAGCCTATCACCAGGGAGCTTGCAATCCCGGACGCGTAATCCGGATTTGCGACGACGCTCAGTTGTAGATCCGAGAGCGCATTGCGGATGTCGTCCTGACGATGGCCGACGACCACAGTGACGGATTCGGCATGGCTATTGATCGCCGTCAACGCCGAACGGCGGACGAGCGGCATCCCGTTAAACTCGGCCAGCAGCTTGTGGCCGCCGCTCGGGGCCATGCGTGTCGCCATACCAGCCGCCAGAAGTACGATCGCCACTATTGGCTTCACCGTGACTTCTCCTCCAAGGTCTCACAGCGCATCGGCCTCGTCCGGATCTCAATCACCGGACCCGCGACCCCCCATTTGAATATATCATCTTCATCGGGACTTTCACCCGCCAGAATGTACAGGTCTCGTCGATCTTCGAGCGAAGAACCGCAAGCGGATTGATTTTAAACGTGCCGATCATAGTACCGACGCCCCTTGCGTGGTCGGCCAGGCAGGCGAAGGTAGTCGACCAATCGATAACATCGAGCCTGTCGATCGCCGCTTTGTTGACCGCACAATAAACCCTTGACGGTCGGGTGGACGTTGCCCTGGCTCATCGTAGCATCAGACAACCTTATATCTCTTCAGTCGCGATGGATTGTCCCAGCATCCAGACGGACTGATCTTCTCTCGTGCGAGGTCGCTGTCTTTCAGAACATGGCCTTTCGAAAACGTGCCTTTGGGTTGCCTCAGCGGATGAGCAAGCATAAACCCTTCAGCGTCGTCGATGCAGAACTGACCGAATTTCATGGTGCTCTATCCCCAGATAACGAAAGATGGCGCGACCGCAGTGCTTGAATGACTTCGCCCAATATCGCCACGGCGATCTCGGCCGGATTGGAAGCCCCGATATCGAGCCCGATCGGAGCATGAATGGCTGAAAGCGCATCCGGGGTGAAACCTTCCGACGCAAGCCTGTCGGTCCTCGCAGCATGCGTCTTTCTGCTGCCGAGCGCGCCGATGTAGAAGCAGCCCGTCCGCAACGCCTCCGCAAGCGGAAGATCATCGATCTTCGGATCATGGGTGAGTGCAACCAAGGCCGTGTAACGGTCGAGCGGATCGACCAGAAAAGCATCGGAAGGCCAGTCGGTGGAGAGAGGCACACCAGGAAAGCGTTCGCTAGTCGCAAAGGCCATGCGCGGATCGATGATGCGCACATCGAAACCTGCAAGTCCTGCCATCTGCGTCAGGTACTGGCTAATGTGCACGGCGCCAATAATGGCGATACGCGGCGCGGGTAAGTAGACGTCCAGGAACCGTCTGCCCTCGATTGAGTCGAACGCCATCGAGCGGCCGGAGCGAAAGGCATCTTTGATCAAATCTGCGCTCGGCCCCTCAAGCGGATCACCCTCTAGAACGATGCGTTCGGCATGACTGTCAAGATCAGCCAGCAAAACCGCAGCGATCCGTTTGCGGCGCGCAGCGTTTAGGCGTTGCAGGCTGGCAAGCTGCATCATTCGAGCCTTTCGACATAAACGCGGATACGCCCCCCACAGGACAGTCCAAGGCGCCAGGCGGTCTCGTCCGTGACACCGAACTCTAGCATCTGCGCCGTGCCACCAGCAATCACATCGACCGCGGCCGTGATGACCGCACCTTCGACACAGCCGCCGGAAACAGAGCCTTCGAAATTGCCATCTGCGTCGACGACCAGATGGCTGCCAACCGGACGTGGAGCCGAGCCCCAGGTTTCGATGACGGTCGCGATGGCGACGGATCGGTTTTCGCCAATCCATGCCTCAGCCACGGAAAGCGGATCGTTCGGATAGATGCCCGGCATCATCTTGACGGAGCCTCCCCGTGATGGTCGTTCAATCGCGCGAAGACCCCGGCGATATCGCTCTCCTTGACGCTATCGCCGACATACCAGCTGAGGGTGTCATAGAAGCCAAGGAAGGAGCCTTTCGTTTTGGCGAGAAGTGCAGTGGCCTCGGCGCTGGAAATAGAAAGCGCCGCGAAGAAGAAGTCGACAAGGGCAGTCTCTGCTTTCGGATGAGCGAAGACGAGCGCCGTGGGAGAGTTGGGCGAGAGGACGGGCAGCGCGGAAGATTCCGGGCGGCACGACAGGGTGGCGGACAAGCGGATGTCGCGAGAGGATGCCGCAGCCTCGACCACGAAAGCTTCCGCATCCAGAACCCAGGCCGAGCGTGTCGTGTCGAAATAGCGGAAATCGCGCTGCCTCAGCGTGAAGCTTACCGTCTTCGCCTCGCCAGGCTGCAGATGCAGCTTGGCGAATGACTTGAGCTCGCGGATCGGCCGCTTTAAGCCGGGCGAAAGCGGGCGCACATAGATTTGGACCACCTCCTTGCCGGCGACCGATCCGCTGTTGCGGACAGTAACACGCACCGCACAACTCGTATCCGTGTCGATCTCGCTCTTGTCGAGCTCCATATTCTCATACGTGAACGTGGTGTAGCTGAGCCCATGCCCGAAGGGGAACACAGGGGCGATCTCTTTTAAATCGTAGAATCGATACCCGACGAAAATACCTTCGCTATAGACATGTCGTCCGTGCTCGCCCGGGTAGGTATGCCAGCCTGGAATATCGCTCACGCGCGCGGGCATGCTGGCGGAGAGCTTGCCACAAGGGTTCTGCTCGCCGAACAGAATACGGGCGATCGCTTCGCCACCGCCCTGCCCGGCATAGAAGCTGGCAAGCACGGCGTCGACATCCTGGAGCCACGGCATCTCGACAGTATCCGGCATCGACAGCACGACGACGATCTTGCGACCGGCTGACGCCAGTGCCTTGATGAGGGCGTCGTGGCTGGCGGCGAGCTTCAGTGTGTCGCGATCGTTGCCCTCCCCGTGGCGGCTTTTCTCGTTTTCCGCAAACACGACAACCACATCGGCGCGGGAGGTTGTCTCAACGATCGCCTCGATCGAGGCCGACAGGTCCACCTGCGCCGTGGAGGAGAAGGGCAGGTGCCGTACCTTGAAGGTGTCTCCCGCCCGCACGGCGATCTGTACGAAGGGACTGTCGACGCGATAAGGATTGGTAGTGGCGGAGCCGGAGCCCTGGATGACCGGAATGACAGCGCCATCCCCGACGATGAGCAGCTCGCCCAGGCGGCCGGGATCAAGTGGCAGCGCCTTGCCTTCGTTGCGCAGCAGCACGATTGATTCGGCCGCGATTTCGCGCGACAGCGCGTGGTGCGCATCGAGATCCGCCGCTGTGCCGCGCTGCTCATGCATCTTGCATTTGAGTACGAACGCCAGAACCCTGGCGCAGGCCGCATCGATTACCTCCGTCGCCACGTCGCCGGCTTCGATCGCGGCACGAAGGCGTGCCTTGCGCGGTTGGCTTTCCGGCATATCGAGTTCGGTGCCAGCACTGAGCGCCGCGGCACGATCCTTGATCGCGTGCCAGTCGGAGACGACCAGCCCGTCATAACCCCATTCCTCGCGCAGCACCGTGCGAAGCAGCCAATGATGTTCGGCCGCCTGGGTGCCGTTCAGCGGATTATAGGCGCTCATCACGGTCCAAGGCGCACTCTTTTCGATTGCCCGCTCGAAGCCGGCGAGATAGATTTCGCGCAGGGACCGTTCGTCGACATCGGAACTCGTCGTGGTTCGCTCGATTTCCGAATTGTTGCAGGCGAAATGCTTCAGCGAGGCGCCCACGCCATGATCCTGCAGCCCGGAGATGACGGCAGCTGCGATTTCGCCGCTGATCACGGGGTCCTCGGAATAATATTCGTAGGCTCGCCCGGCCAATGGCGTCCGGCGAATGTTGATGCCGGGCCCAAGTAGCAGATGAACGCCGAAATCCTGGCACTCGGCGGCGAGCGCAACCCCCATGCGATAAGCGAGATCGGTATCCCAGGAACAACCGAGCAGATTGCCGTTTGGAAAGCACGTTGCCGGGCGAGTGGTGCCAAACATGCCGCCTGCCCCGTCGCCCTGTTGCCCGACGAGATCGAGGAACGCCTGGAGACTGTCTTCGTCGTTGTCGCCGGCGTCGATCTGCGTGGTCGAATAGCGCACGCCATACGCACCATCAGTCATGACGACCGAAGGAATGGCGAGCCTTTCGATCGATGCCGTTTTCCACAGCCCGCGTCCGCTCAGTAGATCGACCTTTTCGCCGATGGTCATTTGGCCAACGAGCGATGAGATTTCGTCTTCGCTGAGCTGGAACATAGGTCGTCTCCAAGGTTATGGAACAGGCGTCGGCTCAGCAGATTTTCTGAAGGAGTTCCATTAGCATCATCCGCTCGGCAAGCGTCAGTGTGCCGAGTGTCTCCTGCGAAATCTGCAGTGCGACCGACAGGTTGCGAGCCACCGTCGCATCGCCGTCCCGCGTCAGCGTCAGCACCAACCGCCGTGCGTCGGTCGCGTCGGGTGCTGTGTGAACCAGCCCGCGCTTCACCAGTCGATCGACGACCCCCTTGATTGTCGCCATGTCCATGGCGGTTTCGCGGCCGAGATTGCCCTGCGAACAGGGCTGCAGCTCCTTGAGCTTGACTAGCGCTGCCCATTGGGTCGTGGTCAGTTTCTCCCCCATCAGGCTCGCAAAGATCGCCACGTGCCGCTGGTTTGCCTGCCGCAGGTAGAAGCCGATCTGTTCGCCAAGCGCATACTGGGCCTGGTGACCTTGAACCTCGGGCGCTGCCGCCTTCCTGCGGCCGGCTTTGTCTTTGAACGGAACGTCCATCGGATCTCTCAAATCTGCCTGTTCGTCGTGATGGCTGACGATCGCATTGTCGAACTCAGTCTCACCATAAATTCAGGATGGCTTCTGTCGATAAGATTTCAATCTGCTCCGAAAGCCTCGGCACCAAGATCTCGGTGACCATGGCGTGCGCTTTCATGTCGCCGCTTGCCAGTGCGTCCTCGGCCAGGATGACCCGGTAGCCGGCGTCCACCGCATCGAGAACGCTGGCGTAGACGCAGACGTCGGTCTCGACGCCTGAGAAAATCAGCGTGTCCGTTCCCGATCTCCGCAAGCGGCCGGCGAATCCAGGCGAACCGAAGACGGAATAGGTTTCTTTGTCGACGATGGAGCCTGGACTGGCGATCGCCGCGAGCGGCGCGACCAGATCCAGCACGGTCGCGTCGAGCTCATCCAGCGTCACCGATGACCAGCGGCGATAGTAGTTCTTCCAGCGGCCTTTTGCATCTTCCGCGTTCTGCGGAACCACAAATCGGACAAAGACCGTGTCCAATGGGCGCGCTTGGCTGAGCGCCAGTACGTTCGGAAGAATATCGGCAATTGCCGGCGTGTGCCACGCCGTTTCCTCGGCAAACAGACGTTGCATGTCTATGACGACATGCAAGGTGTTCTTGGAGAACGGCGCGGCTGCCATGATCAGTCGGCCACCGAGACGGTGTGTTCCGGGGCCCAACTCAGGGTGATACTGTCTCCATCGCTTAGAATCTTCCCATCGCGGTTCTGCGCAAACAGCTTCAGCGGCAGGCCGTCGGCGGTCTCTAGCAGATAGGAAAGCACCGGACCTGCATAGATGACCGTGGTGATGCGTGCCGTTAGGCTATTGCCGTCCGTCGGACCAGATACGATCGACATCTTTTCCGGGCGAACCGCGAGCGTAATTTTGGAACCGCTTGATGGCAACGTCCCGGTGGTCCTAACCACCGTCCCATCGGCCAGACGCACGGCTCCGTTATCCACCGTCCCGGTGAGGAAGTTGGAATCGCCGAGGAATTCCGCGGCAAAGCGCGTAAGCGGCCGTTCGTAGACGATTTCCGGCTCGCCGATCTGGACGATGCGGCCCTTGTCGAGAATGGCAACCTTATCGGACAGCGTCAGCGCCTCTTCCTGGTCGTGGGTAACGAAGATCGTCGTCAGGCCGCTTTCACGCTGGATGCGCAGCAGTTCGACCTGCATCTCCTGGCGAAGGCGGCGATCGAGCGCCGACAGCGGCTCGTCGAGGAGAAGCACACTCGGCTTGATGACGATAGCGCGGGCCAGTGCGACGCGCTGCTGCTGCCCCCCGGACAGTTGCTTGGGCGTGCGGTCGCCGAAGCCGGGAAGACGGACCATCTCAAGAGCCCGATCAACTTCCTTGCGGGCCGCGGCGCCCTTGATTCCTCGACGTTCGAGACCGAAGGCGACGTTCTGGGCGATCGTCATGTGCGGGAAAAGTGCGTAGGACTGGAACATCATGCCAATGTTGCGGCCCCAGACAGGGATGTCGGTGACATCGTTGTTGCCGATCCTGACGATACCCTGGTCCGGCTTGATGAAGCCCGCGATGATGCGCAGAAGCGTGGTCTTGCCGGAACCGGATGGGCCGAGAAGGCTGGTGAAGGAGCCTTCGGGAAACTCGGTGGTGATATCCGACAGGACGGGCGTGGTGCCGTAGGTCTTGGCGACGGAATTGACTTTAACGTTTGTCACGGGTGTCTCCAGGCTTGGCGAAACGCGCAAAAATCAGGATGATCGTCATCGAGCCGAGCAGAAGTACGGTCGAGATTGCGTTGATTTCAGGGGTGAAGCCCTTGCGGATCGAGGAGTAGATTTGCACCGGCAGCGTGGTGTAGCCGGGCGTTGCGAGAAAGTAGGAAATCACGAACTGGTCGAGCGAAACTGCGAAGGCAAACAGCGCGGCGCCGAGGATGCTCGGATAGAGCAGCGGCAATGTCACCGAGAAAAAGGCGTGAACCGGAGTGGAGCCGAGGCTCATGGCTGCTTCTTCCAGATCGGCACGAATAGTACGGAAGCCGGTTCCGACCACCAGAACCACATAGGGGATTGCGAGTGCGACGTGGCCGATCAGCAGGGCATGCATGCCACGCCCGATGCCGCTCCAGTAAAAGAAGATCAGCATCGCCGTGCCGGTAATCAGCCACGGAATGGCAATCGGCGGCAGTAGCATTAGCTGCAGCAGGCTCTTGCCGCGGAATGTCCGTCGCGACAGCGCCACCGAAGCCATGGTGCCAAGCGCCGTCGCCAGCACTGCCGTGATCGTGGCGATGACGATGCTGTTCAGGCCAGCCGTCAGAAGCACGGTGTTGCTCGACAGAGCCTGATACCATTGCAACGAGAAGCTGAAGGGCAGTTCATATAGCGGCGATGCGTTGAACCCCATTGCCATCATCACGAGAATGGGCGTGTAGAGGAAGATAAGGATCGCGATAAGATAGATACGTCCAAGCGGTTTCATGATCCTCTCCTCACGCTACCGTGCCACGGCGCAGAGCGCCGGAGAAGGTTGCGAAAATGGCGAGCACGACGGCCAGAAGCGTAAAGGACAGAGATGCGCCTAGCGGCCAATTGAAGGCCTGCGTGAACTGGTCTTCGATCACCGTTCCCATGGTGACGCCGACCCGTCCGCCAAGGATGCGCGGTTCCATGAACGAGCCGATCACCGGAATGAAGATCAGGACGGAGCCGGAAATCAGGCCGGGTGCGGCGAGCGGCACCAAAATCTTGAACAAAATGGTCCACCAGCGCGCGCCGAGACTCGATGCAGCCTCAATAATCGCGTCATCGATAGCCACAAGCGCGATGTAGCAGGTCAGGATCATGTAGGGCAGATAACCGTGAACAAGACCGACCACGATGGCATAGCGCGTGTAAAGAAAACCGATCGATCCAGCATCGGGCGCGATCATATGCAGGAGGTTGTCAAGGAAGCCGTTTTCCCGGAGTACCATCGTCCAGGAGAAGACGCGCACCAGACCATTGGTCCAGAAGGGTAGCAGGATCAGGATCAACAGCATTTCACGCGTCTTGCCGAACGTCGATCGAACCAGGGCCACGGCGGCGAGAAAGCCGAGGACGGCGCAAAACAGCGTTGTCCAGAAACCGATCAGCAGCGACGTTATACCGATGCCGATCAGATAGGGCTGATCAATGAAGGCGCGGTACTGCTTTAGAGTAAAGACGATAGGGGCCTTACCCATCGGTGTTGCCGACATGAAGCTAAACACCAACATGGTCAGCAGTGGCAAGAAAACCGCAAGCGTCAACCAAGCATAAGTTGGAAGCAGCAAGGCCGTTGTCGAAGCCCATGACGGGAGCACGCGCCGACTGCGCGGACCCGAAGGTCCGCGCTCTGACGCTGATGTCAGTTGATCATTCCGCATAGAAGGCTTTCACTTCCTGCCACACATTGTTGAAGGCTTCACGGCGGTCATCCGGAATGCCCGAAACGATGCCCATCGTTTTGAGGTATTCAGGCTTGTGCACTTGGCGGCTCAGGTCATCGGCAGGCAGTGCTTCGAGAGCGGCCGAATTCGATGAAGCCGGTGCGCCGATCTTGGTCGCCCATTCGACGTAGAATGCCGGATCGATCATCCAGTTGGCAAAAGCGAGCGCGCCTTCGACATTCGGAGCCGATGCAGGAATGGCGAGACCGTCAACCCAACCGATGCCACCTTCCTTAGGAACGACGAACTGGACCGGAAGCTTCGAGTTGCGCTTGGAACGGACCGAGCCGCCAGACCAGAACAGCGACAGGTCGAATTCCTTGGCGGCAAACGACTTGTTCCACTGATCCTCCGTAGACCAAAGCAGCTTGACGTTCGGCTTGATCGACTTCAGAGCGGCCGTAACTGCAGCGAGATCCTTTGGATCGTTGATGTCCTGTCCGCTCATCAGCGCGCCAACGCCGATGTTGATGATGGCGTCGTCATCCATGGCAACGCGGCCTTTGTAGGCAGGGTCGGCCAAAACTGCATAGCTATCGGGGACCGGCATGCCTTCGCGGATCGCAAGCGAGGTCATACCCCATACCCAAGGAACAGCGTAACCCTTGCCGTCCTTGCTGAAATTCGGGTTGGAACGCAGGTTCTCGTCAACCGTCGATGCGTTCGCAACCTTGCTGAAATCGATCGGCTGAAGCAGGTCTTCGGCAACGGCCTGGGCGCAGCGCGCGGCATTGAGAATGACGAGGTCGTAAGCGCCCGGATTGGTGCGCAGCTTGGTGAGCATTTCCGATTCCGAGCTATAGTAGTCGTGAACGACTGCGATGCCGGTCTTTGCCGCGAAAGCCTCGAGGGACCATTTTTCGTCCGTCCCGTAGCCTTGCCAATTCAGGACCGTAATGGTGCCTGCCGAAAAAGCCTTGCGCGGCAGGCTAGAAAAGCTGACGCCAGCGACAAGCGCTGCGGACATCAATTTCATCGTGTTGCGTCTGGTGAGTTCAGTCATTGTGGCACCCCTTTGGACATACACAGTTATGGACGATCGCGACCGCGGTCATCGACCTCAACGGATCGGCAGAGCCGAAAACGGAAGACATGCGGAACGCACATCAATTCGTTTGTGTACAAACTATAACCAGAGAAGATCGAATGCTCGAAGCGCATGATGTCCAGGCGAGCGAAAGCCTGCGCCGCAAAGAGCGGAGCGTCACTGCGCAACCGAGACTACAGTACCTGACTTCTATAGGGATCCACATTAATCATTCGATTGTCAGTGGACCTTCAGTTCAAACCCTCTGATTTTAGCAATCAGTCTTTTTATTTTTTATTTGCATACAAATTATTAGTGACGAATTGATGAGTGTCAAGCACTACCTTTCGTCAACTGGGGTCTGCAGCGGAAAAATAGATGTCGAGTCGGCGGTCCTGCGCGCTTTCAGCAATCGTGAGGCGCATGCCCTCGGGGCCTGCAACGTAGCCGATCCCTCGCCCATCGAGACGAATAGCAAGGACACCGCCGATATCCAAGCCCGGCAGGTCGATGTAGCCAGCTGCGGCAACTGGCGCGATGATGCAGGCCAGTCGTCCATCGCTTATGACGATGCGCGACAGCGTCGTTTGCAGGTCCGTCCGCAACATCACGCGGCCATTGAGTGTGATCGACAAAGCAGCGGCCTCGACCCGCAGATGCAAGATCCCCGATGGTGACAAGATTGGCCCAAGCGCGAGGTCGCGGCCGGTATTGCGCACTGTCCAGCCCGTCCATGGATCAAATTCGACGATTTCGCCGGTTGCCATCAATGGCAGCATTGCGGCCCAGATGTAGAACGGGTCGGTGTCGCCCTGATCCAGTGCCTCGCCGGTCACGGCGTTGTAGTTTTCGGAGGCGATGCGGTCCTCGCGCCAATTCTTCATGAACAGGTCGTAGCTCTGGCCGGCGAGTTTGCTCGCTTCTGCCGTGAAGCCGTAGCGACGCAGGCCGAGCCAGACCATGTAGTTGACATTCGGCCAGATGCGGCCGCGCCAGTAGACGTTGTCGGCGAAGGCCGGATCGTCACGCGTCGCGTTCGGCAGCACGAAGTCCCCGCCGAAAGTGGTCTCGTCGCTCAGATGCTCGATGAGACGCGCCGCCTGAGCCGACGTCGCCGCGCCGCACAGCAGCGGATAGAAGCTGGTCGGCGACAGCGACCGAACAAAACCACCGCGCCGCTGTCGGTTGGCAAAGATGCCGCGGTTTTCATCCCAGAGCGTTTCTGAGATCAGCGTCCGGTGGCGTTCGGCCAAAGCGGCGAATTCGCGGGCATCGTCATGTTTGCCGAGCACGAGCGCCATTTTTGAGAGCATTTCAGCATCGAGCGCGGCCGCACAGTTGAGGCCTAGGTCGAAGGTCGAGAGCGTCCGGGTGATGGGATCGTAGATGGCTTCGTCATGCGTCGCCGAGTTGTCCATGCCGGTCTCGTTGCGCGCGCCGAAGGCAGTCCCCTTGTACAGGCCCTCACCCACATCAGAGGTGCCGCAGGACAACAGGCCGAAACCATCGGGATCGCGATTGTCCTGCCACCAGCGCCGATTGCGCACCAGCGCGTCGTAGCTCGCCTGGATCATCGACCGTTCGCCGGTCCGCTGGTAGAGCTGCCAGACGACGAGCGCGCCGAACGGCAGCTGGGTGCGATCGACCCAGGCATCGTTGGAGGTGACGATGCAGGCGATATTGCCCTGCGGCGTTGCGCTGGCCATTGCGGTCGCCATGTTTTCGCGTGCCAGATCGGCGTCGAACACGCCGGCGAGAAGGGCGGCGAAAATCTGATCGTTGAACCAGACGGCAAATTTTCCGAGATTCCAGATCCGCGTTACTGCCGTATAGGGCCGCGCATTGGTTTCATCCCAGATGGTGTTCCAAGCGACCACATCGCGCACTGCGTCGAGAGCGCCCTCGAACAGGCCGGTTTGGGCATCTGCGATCTCAGCAGGCGCGCTGGCTGCAAGGCAGGCCTTCGCCTTTGCGATCGCCAGCTCCGCGCTATCGGCGACGCCCGCAGCATAGGCGCCCTGGCGCATCATCTCAAGATTGAAGCGCAGGGCGATCACCGCCGCTTCGTTCTTGCGGGTGGCGGTATAGAAATAGCCGTTTTCCTCGAAGTCCGCCCGCAGCGCATCGATGGTGTCGTGGCCGGTGACGTGCACCGGCGCCTCGGCGGTCGCGACCGCCACGAATCGCGTGCCAACCTTCAGCAGCGTGATGTTGCGGGCCGCGTCATGGACCGCCACCTCTCCGCCTTCTGACGAGATGGCCAGCGTCACCCAAAATCGCAGCCCCCATTCGGCCGATACCTTGCCGTTCCAGCTGCTGCGTATGGCGAAGGGATCGGTCTTCGTCGTCGAAAAGGCGACCGTCGTACCGCTGTGATCGGTCTCCAGCTCGATCAGCGAGCCGTCGATGGCGTGACGGCCGAGGCGAACCGTATCGCGCCGCGGCTCGATCGCGGAGGTCGTCCTGCTGCGGGTCGAATACAGAACCGGCGTGATCCGCACCCCGAGCGGCAGGAAGACCATTTCGGCCGGCCGGCTGGACCAGCTGTTCCAGGCACGCATCAGGGGGATTGTCGAATGTTGTGGCATGGTTCTGTAACTTCCGGTCAGTGTGTCAGCGGAATAAGTTTCGGTGCTGCAGACAGGCCGCTCTTGTCGGCAGCATCACCGAGATAAGGCGTGTTGGTGTAGTAGCGGTTTGCCGCCGTATTGGCGACGCGAAGCTCGAGCGAATGGACGCCCGGACGCAACCGCCCGAGCACAAAACGATAGGGCCGCCAGCCACGCCGATCGATCTGCCGGCCATCCAGGCGGACGGCGACCACGGTCGCGACGTCAGGCAACTCGAGAAACCAGTCGGCCTCGTCGCCGATCTCCAGCGCCAGCCGGTAGATACCGGTGCCCGAGAAATCGGGAAATCCCTGCGTCTCCCATCCGCTCTCGACCGAGATCGGCACGAATGCTGCATCGGCGCCTGGCGCAAAACTCCAACCGACGACAAGCGGTACGGCGCGCGCGGCATCGAGCGGCGGCTGGGCCGTGAGACGCCCCTCTCTTACTATCCTCTGCGCCGTCTCGCGCAGCCGCATGCAGCGCACCTCCTGCGGATCGAGCCTGACCGTCAGGCGGCTGAAGGCGCCGGCCTCCTCCACCTTGCCTGTCGTGGCGGACCAAATCTCGGAGTCGAAGCCGTCACCGAAGGAAATTTCGCTCACCATCTGCGTTGCGCCATCGTTGAAGAGAACGATCCGCCACCAGCCGTCGGCCTCGTTTCCGACCCATTGCCAAGGACGATCCGGCGAATGGCAAACCACCGCCGGACCTGATAACGGCAGCAACGACAGGAGCGCAATGATATCTCGCCTTCCAGGCATCTGATCGATGTGCGTGGAAGTTATCGGGCTCGGCGGATCGCCGCCATCGCAAACGGTAGACAAGCGATCTCCTGACGACCAGACAACTCCGCCAGCAGCCTTGAAGGCGTCTAGCGCGCGCAACGTCTTTGTCGTCTCGAACACCGTGACCGATGGTAGGACCACAGCATCGAAGGAGAGCCCGGATGCCAGCAGGCGGCCGTTCTTGATCCTTGCCGTCGCGAGATCGGTTTCGCTGACGAACATGAAGTCGCAGCCTTCAGCCAGAAGCCCTTCGCACCATGCACCGATGTGGGTGGCATGGTTGTGGCGTGGGCCTTCTGCAAGGGCGGTATGAAGCGGGTAGAGGATCGCAACCGGCGTGCGCGGGGTGGCCGGTTCGATGAAGGCAGAAATGCGCGCGGTCTCCTGCGCGAACAGATCATGGTAGCTCCACCACGGCTCGAAATTGATGCCTGGCCCAAAATCGAAACGCGGATTGGCAAAGGGCGTCGGATCGTCGTCATGACCGTCAGTTTGGTATACGCCGTGCCACAGAAACTGCCGGGTGCCTAAGCAATAGAGCCGGATTGCCTGCGCCCGCATCGTCTCCAGCGTCAACTCCCATTGCCCGGCGGCGCGCACCGGCGTTCGCTCGGCACTGGCATATGTTTCGACGACGCAGCGGCTGCGGCCATTCGAGCGGGCAACGGAATCGCCGAGCTTCGGCGCAAGCTGCGCAACGAAGTTGTTGGAATCGACTGCCGTTTCATGCCTCAAAGCGTCGATGCCGAAGAAATCCACCGCAAGCGCCACCCTGGGGTCGATGCTGGTGAAGCCGCCGTTCAGCGACCACGAACCGATATGCGGCAGGATCTCGTGCCCGGTGAGCACAATCCCCCTGCCCTCGGCCCATCTGCGCAAAGTGCCGGAAAAGGCCTCGTTCATCAGGGCTGAATAAGCGGCATAGAATTGCGCGCGCAGCCGCAACGTTGCGGGTCCGACATCGCGCAGCAGCGCCATCAGCGTCTTGGCGAACGGCTGGCCCGTGCTGTGCAAAACGGCATCCGGCAGCGTCGAAGCAAACAGCAGACTGTTGCCGAGACTGCCCGAAATCTGATCCCACTCGTAAAACCCGGCCGCCGGCTGGTCATAGAACACGAAGCCGACGGAATCAGGCACGAGATCACCAAGCGCTTCGACGAGCGGATCAAGCCCGACTTCGATGAAATGCTCCGCGGCCTCCGGCAGGAGGTAGTTGATCAGCCGGGAGGTCGTGGAGCGCGCGCTGATGAAGACCGTCAGCCTCTGGCCGTCTCTAATCTCGCCGTCGAATGCGTAGGTGCAGGAAACACCGTCGCTTCTAACGACCGATGTCTGCGCGGTCACATCGACAATCTCGTCCAGACCGCCAACCTCACCTGAGGAATGCAGCAGGGCGGACGCGACCACCCATTCGCACCACTCGACCCGACCGCCTTCATATTGCCACTCGAAAATGTCCGGCCCCATCTTCTGCGTGAAAGGCGGATGGATGCCACTGATCTCACCCCGCGGATCTCCTGACGACGACCAGAACAGATGGCGCTCGCGCAGCTCGTTACGGTCCACGACCGTTCGGCCGCCGGCGTGGCCGCTGATCCAGTTGTAATCGTCGTAGATCCCGAGTTTCAACCCCAGCTTGCCGGCGATCTCGGCCGCGGTGCGATAGGCAACCAGATATGCCGGTGACAGATAGTCGTCGCGCGACATCGCAAGCCGAGCCTGGATCAGGATCGTGCCGATCCCCTTCTCTTTGAAATCGGCGAGCTGCGCTTGGCAGACCTTCTCCGTCGGGACGGAATGCCAGAACCAGTAGGCAGACGGCCAAAATGCGGCTGTCGGACTCTCGAACAAGCCTCGGTGGTCGCTATCCTGTCCGGTTCGGATCTGCTCCAACTCGTCGCTCCCTAGTGGCTTGCTGCCGTCACGCGTTGCATGGCTTTGCTCGTTTCCGTCCAGGCAGGCTTGTCGGGCGCGAAACGCGCTCTCAGATAATCGGCAAGGTCCTTGATCTGGCTCTCGTTCAGCGTCTGGCGAAAGGCCGGCATCGACATCACTTCCGGGGCCTCACGACCGGTAGTCTGCGCCAGGATCGCCGGCGCCTCGACACCGTTCAGGATCGCCTGGATGAGATTGTCCGGCGTCACCGCATGCAGGTTGCTGTTGAGCGCCAGCGACGACAGGATCGTGTTTCCGGTGTGGCATGCGGCGCAGGCGCCGTTGAACAGCCGCTCGCCCTTCGGCGAAATCCGAGCAGCTTCAGCCTTGGCCGCTTCACTTGCGGCAATGGCGGCCTCACTCTGTGCCTTGCTATCGGCGGTGGCCTCGTTGAGGCTTGCGAGATAGGTCGCCATGGCACGGATATCGTTATCCGGCAGCGGCTGCATGACTTCGACGACATGCGCCATCGGGCCGGCGGCACTGCCGTGATCGCGCGAATGTCCGGTGCGCAGATAGTCGAAGAAGGCGTCCGCCGTCCAGCCGACCGGGCCCTTGGCGAACGCATTCAGGGCCGGCGCCTCCCAGCCATCGGCAAAGCCACCGGAGAGCCGGGCGCTGCCGCTCTTTTCCGCGCCCAGCACGTTTCGGTCCGTGTGGCAGGCCGAACAGTGACCCAGCGTCTCGACGAGATAGGCGCCTCTGTTCCATTGCGCATCACGGGTCTCCACGTATTTGAACGGCTCCGCCTTCAGAAACAGGGCGTTCCAGCCCGCCATCATCGCGCGGACGCTGTAGGGAAATTTGAGCTTTGTCTCCGGCGCTTTCTCAGCGACCGGCGCCTGCGTCATGATGTAGGCGTAGAGTGCCTGAAGATCGGCTTCCTCGGCGCCTGCGAACGCGGTATAGGGGTGGGCGGGATAGAGGTGATGGCCGTCTCGGCTTACGCCCTCGCGCATGGCCCGCTCGAAAGCCGGGTACGACCAGGCGCCGATCCCGCTTTCCGTGTCAGGGGTGATGTTGGTGGCATAGACGGCGCCGAACGGCGTGTCGAAGCGCCGGCCGCCGGCAAAGAGTGCGCCGTCATTGCCGACATGGCAGACATTGCAGGCGCCGGCCGCCGCCGCCAGCCGGCCGCGCTCGATGGTGGCGGCGCTGTAGACATCGGCGTCAGGCCGCTGAATGGTTCCGATCGCCGGGCGCCATGGCGAGGCCATTGTGACGATACCAGACAAAGCGGCGACGGCACCGACGGCCGTCAGACCGATGTTCCACCACTTCCGCTTCTTCGCGACCGCGGCAGCCGGCGCCTCATCCGTCTTGCCGTTCAGCGCGGCAAGGACCAGTTCCGGCGTGAGCGGCAATTCGCGGAAGCGAATGCCAGTGGCATCGTACACGGCATTGGCGATGGCTGAGGCGCTGGGAACGGAGGCGGACTCTCCGACGCCGAGCGGCGGCTCATCCTGCCGCGGCGCCATCAGCACGTCGATATCAGGCACCTCGGGGAAGGTGATCAGCGGATAGCCGCCCCATTCCTTCGACTGCACGGCGGTCGAGGAGAACTCGACCTTTTCCTTCAGCACCCGGCTGGTGGCTTGAATGATGTTGCCGTGGATCTGGTGGCGCACGCCGTCGGGATTGATCATCATCCCGGAATCCTGCGCGCAGGTCACCTTGGTGACGGCGATCTCGCCGGTCTTCTTGTTGACGGCGACATCGGCGACCCAGGCGGCCCAGGCAGCGGCTTTGCCCGGAAACGGCCCGTGGACGTAAACGGCATAGGCAAATCCGCGTCCGTAGAGCAGGTCGCCCTCGCCGCCGAGCGTGCCCCATGTCGTACGCGGCACCCATTTCGCCCGCTCGGCCAGCGCATGCACCAAGTCGACGGCGCGCGGGTCGTGGAGGTAGCGAAGCCGGTACTCGACCGGATCGACGCCGGCGGCGGCGGCCAGTTCGTCGACGTAGCATTCGTGCGCGAAGGTGTTCGGCATCGCCGACACGCCGCGGAACCAGGAAGCACGCGCGATCGGCGGCATATCGTGCACCGTCACGCGGAGGTTGCCGTAGGCATAGGGCGGGATGGCGGTACGGTCGCCCATATGCACCACGTCGGAAACTGGGGGCACCTTGCCGGTGAGGATCAGGGGAAGGGTCGGCGCCAGATTGGAGGGGTAGCGCGTTTCGAAATCATAGGCGGACGGACCGCCCTCCAGATCCAGACCGCCGCGCACGTCCATGATCTGGGCGGCGCCCTTCGGCTCCCAGGCATGCTCCTGTTCTCGCGTCAGCTGCACCCGGACAGGTGCCTTCACCGCCCGCGACAGCAGTGCCGCGTCGGCCGTGACGTCATCGGCGCAGTTGCGGCCATAGCAGCCGGCCGCCTCCAACCGCTCGACCACAATCAGGTCTTCCGCCATGTCGAGGAGCAGCGCCAGATCGCGGCGCATGGGATAAGGGTTCTGTGTTCCCGACCAGACCGTCAGCCCGGCATCATGGTAATCGGCCACCGCACAGGACGGTCCAATCGAGCCGTGCATCTGGTAGGGCCAGACATAGGTGCGGTTCATCGGTTGGGCGCTGCCGGCCAGCGCCATATCGACGTTACCGAGATCGGCAAGCTTGCGTGGCGTCGACGGATTGGCGCGCAGCGCCTTCTCCGGCATGTTGAGATCCGGCCACTCGGGCGGCGCGTGCCAATCGACCTTCAGGCTTTTGGCCGCCTCGATGGCGATTTCCTCGCGAGTCGCGACCACGCCGACGAAATCGCCGATAGCAACGACGCCGACCAGCCCCTGAATATGCGCGACCGAGGACTCGTCGATCGAGATCAGGCTGTTTCCGACATGATCGCCATGATCGAAGCCGGCATAGGGTGGGCGAACGACACGACCATGCAGCATGCCGGGCACGCGGACATCGTGCACGTAGGTCCAGCGCCCCGTGGCCTTCTCGGGGATATCGACGCGCGGCCGCGACGAGCCGACCAGTCTATAGTCCGAGGCCGGCTTCAGGGCCGCGTGTCTATCGATCGACAGCCTGACATGGCCGCCGGCGACGATGTCGCCGAAGCTGAGCTGCCAGTTCTCGCCGCCATCGGCACGGACGATGCCGTCTTCCAGCCGTAGCCGCTCAATCGGCACACCGCCCTTCTCGGCGGCCTTGGCGAGCAGATGGTGGCGGGCGGTGGCGGCGGCCTGACGCAGCGGTACCGCGGTGATCTGGATCGTTTCGCTGGCGATGGTCGCGCCCTGGTTGGGCACGGCCGTGGTCGTGCCGAGCACCATGTTCACCTGCTCGAACGGCACGCTGAGCTCTTCGGCGACGACTTGCGCCAGCGAGGTGCGGATGCCCGTCCCGAGATCGACGTGACCGTTGAACGCAGTCACACGGCTATCGGCGCCCACCGCGATATAGAGTTCCGCGGCATCGCCGAGCTGCGTATCGTTGACGACAAGCAGCATGTCGCCGGCCGACATATAGGCGGATTTCGGCATTTGACGGTGGTCGGTCACGGGGAGACCTCCTTCGCAGCTTTTGGCGAGATATCGTCCAGCGTTGATCGACGCGTCCGCTCGGCCCTGGAATAGGCGACCGCCCGCCTGGCGGCGGCGAGTATTTCCATATGCGTTCCGCAACGGCAAAGATGATGGCGCAATGCCTCGCGGATCGCTTGCTCGTCGGGATCGGCATTGCGGTTGAGCAAGGCCGTGGTGGCGATGATCATGCCGTTCAGGCAATATCCGCATTGAGCCGCGGCCTCGTCGATAAACGCCGCCTGGACCGGATGCAGATGCTCGGGCGTGCCGAGACCCTCAAGCGTAGTGACGCGGCGGGTGCCGACGGCACTCAGCGGCACGGTGCAGGAGCGGACGGCGCGACCATCAACAAGCACGGCGCAGGCGCCGCATTCGCCGAGCCCGCAGCCGTATTTCGGACCATTCAGGGAAAGATCGTTTCTGAGAATATAGAGGAGCGGTGTTTCCGGGCTTGCTTCGACTCGCTCGACGGCATCGTTCACATTCAAACTGAAGCAAACTGGCTGCGTCAATGCAGGCCCTCCGCATCGGAGACATTGACACAGACCACGCCTTTTCCCACCGGCCGTACCGCTACGCAGCAGACGTCGCACAGACGTCCGCAAACCATAACGATGCGACAGTCACCGACTTTTCGCATCTCTCTTGCCCCTTTTATTATTAAGAAGTGCATACGCTTTATAATGGCAAAAGACAAGGTAAAATTCGCAATCGAGATTCTGCTACTATATTCAATTAATGGGCGAATTTGTATGCTCTTTTGATGAAAAGCAAAGCTTCGCTATTGCTATTTCGAGCGTATGCGCTAGAATTTTCACCAAGCCTCCAATCGTGGGAACAATGCGTCGAAAGACAGCTAAGAAGGGTCGCCATGTCTAACGGAAAAGAAAAAATTGCGGTTGTCGGCGCCGGCCTCGGTGGCGCCGTCGCGGGTGCGCTGCTCCAGCACGCGGGTTTTGACGTCAACGTCTATGAGCAGGCGCCGAGCTTCTCGCGCCTGGGTGCCGGCATCCACATGGGGCCGAACGTCCTGAAGATTTTTCAGCGCATCGGCGTTGATCAGAAGGTCATTGGCATCAGCAGCACGCCGAGCCACTGGTTCAGCCGCGACGGCATCACCGGCGAATACACCGCGCGGGTTCCACTTGAAGGATACGGACACACCTATTGCACCGTTCACCGCGGCGACCTGCAGGCCATACAGTGCGATGCGCTGCAGCCCGGCACATTGCATTTCGGCAAGAAGCTGGCCCGCCTCGACGACAACGGCACCGATGTGCTGATCGAATTCGAAGACGGAACCTCCGTGCGCGCCGACATCGTGATCGGCGCCGACGGCATCAACTCGCGCGTTCGTGAAACGCTGCTGGGTGAAGAGAAGCCGAACTACAGCGGTTGGGTCGGCCATCGCGCCCTGATCTCGTCCGACAAGCTGAGGAAATACGACCTGACCTTCGAAGATTGTGTCAAGTGGTGGGGTCCGGACCGTCACATGATGGTCTACTACACGACCGCCCGCCGTGACGAGTATTACTACGTCACCGGCGTGCCGCATCCAGCCTGGGAATTCGAGTCGGCTTTCGTCGGCAGCAGCCGCGACGAGATGGCGGCGGCGTTCGAGGGTTATCATCCGATCATCCAGGCGCTGATCGAAAGCACCGATGAGGTAACGAAATGGCCGTTGTTCAACCGTAACCCGCTGCCGCTCTGGAGCAAGGGCCGTCTTGTGCTGCTTGGAGATGCGTGCCATCCGATGAAGCCGCACATGGCACAGGGTGCCGCGATGGCGATCGAAGACGCCGCCATGCTGACCCGCTGCCTGCAGGAAACCGGCATCAACGACTTCCGCACCGCTTTCGGATTGTATGAGACCAATCGCCGCGATCGCGCGACGCGTGTCCAGAGCGTTTCGAACGCCAACACCTTCCTGCTCAAACAGGAGGATCCGGCCTGGGTCTACGGCTATGATATCTATGCCGCCCCCCTGAAGAGCGAGACCGCGGCATGAGCGGCGGCGCCTCGTACGGGGCAAATGTCTTCGCCAACGGCATCCGCCAGCACTATCTGCGCTACGCCGGTGAGGGCCCTGCTGTCATCCTGATCCCCGGCATCACGAGCCCGGCGATTACCTGGGGTTTCGTCGCCGAACGGCTGGCCGAGCGTTACGACGTCTACGTGCTCGACGTGCGCGGCCGCGGCCTATCGTCGACGGGTCCCGACCTTGACTACGGTCTCGATGCCATGAGCGCCGACGTCATCGGCTTCGCATCGGCGCTCGGGCTCGCCGCACCTGCCCTGCTCGGCCATTCGATGGGAGCACGCATCGCCATTCGTGCCGCCGTCACGGCGCCGGATGCATTCTCGAGGCTGGCGCTGATCGACCCACCAGTCTCAGGCCCCGGACGCCGCGCCTACCCGAGCAAGCTGCCCTGGTATGTCGATAGCATCCGCCTGGCGCTGAAGGGCATCGATGCCGAGGGCATGAAGGCATTTTGCCCAACATGGACCGACGAGCAGCTGAAGCTGCGCGCCGAATGGCTGCACACCTGCTACGAGCCCGCTATCGTTACCGCTTTCGAGGACTTCCACAAGGACGACATTTTCCCGGATCTTTCGAAGCTCAAGCAGCCGGCAATGCTGATGGTGGCCGGCCGTGGCGGCGTGATCGAAAGCATCGACCAAGACGAGGCCCGCTCGCTCTATCCGGCGCTGGAAATCGCCCGCGTGGCGAACGCCGGGCACATGATCCCGTGGGATGACTTCGACGGCTTCTTTGCCGCGCTCGGAGATTTTCTCTCCCGTTGATTGAAACGGCGGTGGGTCGACGATCCACCGCCGTTTGTTTGACACCCGCTTTTGCAACGCTGAGGATTTTATCCGTGCAGAAATATTACCGTATCGGTCAGATCGTTCCGAGTTCCAACACGACGATGGAGACCGAGATTCCCGCCATGTTGACGGCGCGCCAGTCCATCCGCCCAGAGCGCTTCACCTTCCATTCCAGCCGCATGCGGATGAGGAAAGTGGTCAAGGAAGAGCTGGCGGCGATGGATGCCGAGTCCGACCGTTGCGCCGTCGAGCTTTCCGACGCCCGCGTCGATGTCCTGGGCTATGCCTGCCTCGTCGCCATCATGGCGATGGGCCTCGGCTATCACCGCCAGTCGGAAAAGCGCCTCACCGGCCGCACGCAGGAGAACGGTAGCGATATTCCCGTCGTCACCAGCGCCGGAGCCCTGATCGAGGGATTGAAGGTGATGAAGGCGAAAAAGATCGCCGTCGTCGCGCCCTACATGAAGCCGCTCACGGAACTGGTCGTCGACTACATCCGCGAGGAAGGCTTCGAGGTCGTGGACTGGCGTGCGCTCGAGATCCCCGACAATCTCGACGTCGCCCGCCACGACCCGGAAAACCTGCCGGCGATCGTGCAGACGCTCGATCTGAGCGACGTGGACGTGATCGTGCTGTCGGCCTGCGTGCAGATGCCGTCGCTGCCGGTGATTGCCAAGGTCGAAGCCATGACCGGCAAGCCCGTTGTGACCGCCGCCGTCGCGACCACCTATTGCATGCTCAAGAAGCTCGGTTTGGAAGCCGTCGTGCCGGGCGCCGGCGCACTTCTGTCCGGCGCATACTAAAGAGGGACCGATCATGCAGAGCGCGGAAAGCAATTATCAGGGCGTCTGGGGCAACCGCATCGGCTTCGGCCAGCGCCCTGCCCTGCTCGTCATCGATTTCCTAAAGGGGTACACCACCGAGGGCGCGCCTCTCTACGCTCCGGGCGTGGTCGAGGCGGTAGCGCAGACGCCGGCACTCATCCGGGCCGCTCGCGAGGCTGGCATTCCGGTTATCCATACGCGCATTCTCTATCTTGCCGAAAACTGCGCCGATGGCGGGATGTGGGTGAAAAAGTCGCCTGTCATGAAAGGAATGGTCGAAGGCAACGTGCTGGCCGAATTCTGCGACGGCGTCGAGCCTGCCAATGGCGAACTCGTCATCGTCAAGCAATATGCCAGCGCCTTCTTTGGCACCAGCCTTGCCTCGCACCTGCATGCGCAGGGAATCGACACCGTGATCATGGCCGGCTGTTCGACCAGCGGCTGCATCCGCGCCACCGCCGTGGATGCGGTCCAGCATGGATTCCGTGGCATCGTCGTGCGCGACTGCGTCGGCGATCGGCACCCGGATCCGCACAATGCCAATCTCTTCGACATCGACAGCAAATATGGCGATGTCGTTTCGAGGGAGGAGGCGATCGCGGAAGTCGCCAAAGTCAAGTCCGACTTCCCGACACTGAGCAAAACACCCTAAACCTAAGCCTGCAAACAAGATAGGGGAACGAGCATGGATCAATTCAGCTTCACGGAAATTTGCCTGCATCAGTTGAAGATGTCGGGCGTCAACGAGGGCGAAAAACTTATCGTCCTTACCCAGGGCAACGAGCGCCTCGATTACGCCGACGCCTTCATGGCGGCGGGCATGCGTCTTGGCGCCAAGATGTACCACATGCGTTTGCCGCCGGTGCCACCCGCAGGTGCCTGGGCGGTCGGCCAGACAGGCCTCGCAGCCATGCCGGATGCGGTTGAGGCCCTGAAGGCTGCCGACATGCTGATTGACTGCATCTTCCTGCTTTTCAGCCCGGAACAGATGGCGATCCAGGCCGCCGGCACGCGTATCCTGACTGCCGTCGAACCGCCGGAAATTTTGGCACGCATGCTGCCAACCAAGGAACTGCGCGAACGCGTCGAATTTGCCGGTGACCTCTTGTCAAAGGCGAAGGTGATGCGGATCACCTCTCCGCATGGCACTGACGTCACCTACAAGCTCAACACCTATCCCGCCATTACCGAATATGCGTGCACGGACGAGCCGGGCCGCTGGGATCATTGGCCGTCCGGCTTCGTGTTCACGGGTGGTGACGATGATGGCGTCGACGGTACGATCGTCGTTGCTCCGGGCGATATCCTGCTGCCGCAGAACATCTATGTGCGCGACCCGATCATCTATACGATCGAAAACGGTTGGATCACCGACATTCGCGGCGGCCTCGATGCCGAGCTGGTCAAGTCCTACATGGACGGTTTCAACGACCCGCGTGGCATGGGCATGAGCCATGTCGGCTGGGGTCTCAATCAGAACGCCAAATGGCATCGCATGGTACCTGGCGAATTCCCAGGTGGCATGGGAATGGAGGCACGCTCCTTCTACGGCAACGTGATGTTCTCCACCGGCCCCAACAACGAGCTCGGCGGCCCGAACGACACGGCATGCCATCTGGATATCCCGATGCGCGGTTGCTCGCTGTACCTCGATGATGAGCCGATGGTTCTGGATGGCGACATCGCCGTGAAGGAAATGAAGTACAACTTTAAATAACCGGGCTTGCCATACCGCTCCGCGTGAAATCGCGCGGAGTGGGTTGCGGTGTGCCACGTCTTGACCATCGCAACATGCTGTGGTGTTTCCAGCATTCCCGCCAAAGACGCCGTAACCGATGGACCACGCCGACGATGACCGCAAAAGACACTGAACAGCCGCCAGAAGCGCCGGCGCCTCAAAGTGGCTACCAAGTGACGGAGCAAGTCGGGCATCTGCTGCGCAAGGCCTATCAGCGCCATCTGTCGATTTTCCAGACCAATGCCAGCGATCCGGACCTGACGTCGGTGCAGTTCGTGACGCTGTGCGCGCTGCACGACCTCGGTCCAAGCTCGCAGGTTGAGCTCGTCAAGGCGACCTCCGTCGACCAGGCGACCATCCGTGGTATCGTCGAACGGCTGAAGGCCCGCGGGCTGATCGATCTCTCCAAGGACGAGGCCGACGGCCGCAAGGTGGTGATCTCTCTGCTGCCCAAGGGCGAAGCCCTGCTGCAGGACATGTATCCGCAAGCCTACCTCATCAGCGAAAAGACCGTAGCGCGTCTCAATCCGGCGGAACGCATCGCGTTGTTGTATCTGCTGCGCAAAATCGCCGACGATGAGACCGGAGAACAGTAGGTGGTGAGTGGGTCCCTGCTCTTGAATGGGCTCGAACCGCCGACCCGCTTATTTCCGTCTCGGATATCACTTCTTGAGGTCCTCGAACCGGAGATCGAAGCGCGCGAGATACTTCGTCAGACGATCTGCATCATTGCTGCTCTTCTTCTCCAGGCGCGAGTTTGCGAATAGGGCTCTGCCGGCAGCGCTTGCCGTTGGGTGTTCCCGGCAGGTGTGAAGGACGGTGGCAAGTTGCGCGGTGTCAAAGCGATCGAGACGATCGGCAACTTCGGCGCCCAGGAATTCAATGACGATTGCGTCGGCTGCAGCGCCGTCATTTGCTGTGCGCCAAAAGGCCTTCAGTCTTCTGACTTCGTCATCGACAACGTCGGTCGTGATGCGCCCATGCGGCGCGAGTGTCGCCATGCGCGTCACCGAGGCCGACAGATCACGGAAGTTGGCGCTCCAGGCGGCTTGCGGGCCGGTCGCAAAGGCAAAATGGCGTTCGCGCGCTTCCTTGTTGAAGGTGACGTTTTCGCCTTCACGTTCCAGATAGCGCTTAAGCTCGAAGTCGAGATTGGGCTCGATATCTTCCTTGCGCTCGCTGAGAGCCGGCAGCTCGAACGTCCAAAGGTTCAGGCGGGCATAGAGATCTTCACGGAACCTGCCTTTATGGACGTCCTCTCCGAGATCGCGATTGGTGCCGGCAAGCAATTGGAAGTCTGCGGACGGTTCGGGGAGGAGAAGCGCATCTGCGCTTCTTACTCCACTGGCGACGTGGCAGGGCTTCGTCTACGTGGCTTTCGTCATTGATGCTTTCGCTCGCCGTATCGTCGGCTGGCGGGCAAGCCGGAGCGCTCATGCGGGCATTGTGCTCGATGCCCTCGACCAGGCACTGCATGATCGGCGGCCCATCCATCGTGGCGGGTTGGTTCCTCATTCCGACCGCGGCTCGCAATATGTGTCCATTCGCTATTCCGAGCGGCTGGCGGAAGCGGTTGAAGAAGCATGATTGCGCCAGGCGCAAATGTGCGCGTCTATCTCGCCTGCGGCGTGACGGACATGCGCAAGGGGATCCAGTCCTGGGCCGTGCCCCGAAAGACCGCGCGCAAGCGCATCGAACGGTGGCTCGACTGACGACGGAGCCGGGAGTCCAGTTCGAATTGGGTCCGCTCCAGATCCGGATTGCGCTACCCGTGATGCCCTTCGCAAAAGGCGCCAGATTAGAGAATATCTTTATGTCCATATCTTTCCGCTCCCCCCGCATCTCCGCACCGGCATCAACTAAAACGAACGGCAGCTATCGTTGCCTTTTTGGCAATATAGAATGCGCATAATTGTTCTTTATTAGAACGCGAGATTCCCCCATCATCCGGCAATTGGTGGATAACGAGACGAAAAGTCCGATCGCCCAATCAACAGGGGAACTATCAGCATGTCTCAATTCATGATGAATCGCCGCCGTTTTCTATCCAATGCCGCCTTGGTTGGCGGCCTCGCTGCAACCCAGACCTTCATCGGTATCCGCGCCGGCAAGGCCGCCGATGTTGCGGAGGTTCGCATGCAGCTCGGCTGGCTAGCCTCGAACGGCCTCATCGGTGAGGTCGCCGCCCAGAAGAAGGGCTTTTTCACCGAGCAGGGCATCAATCTCACCATCGTCCCCGGCGGTCCGAATGTAGATGGCGTCGCCGGCGTTGCGGCAGGTCAATCCACGATCGGCCAAATTTCCTCAAGCCCGTCCGTCATGCTCGCGCGGTCGGCGGGCATGCCGGTCAAGGCGTTCCTTGCCGGATATCGCAAGCATCCCTTTACATACTTCTCCCTGAAGAAGTCACCAATCCGCGAGCCGAAGGACATGATCGGCAAGACCATCGCAACGCAACCGACGGCTTTCATCCTTTTGCGCGCACTGCTGGCTCAGAACGGCATTTCCGAGGACAAGGTGAAGATGGTCAACATGGGTTCGGATATGAACCAGTTGATGACGGGGCAGGCCGATGCCGTCACCGGCTGGGTCACGAACACCAACGCCCTGAAGGTGCTTGGCGACGAGCGCGTCGACATGATGCTGTGGGACGCCGGGCTGAAGCTTTATGCCAACGTCTATTATACGACCGACGAACAGCTGGATAAACACGCAGACGTGCTGGTGCGCTTCACGACGGCTGCGGCCAAGGGTTGGGGTTACGTGCGCGACCATCCGGAAGAAGCCGTTGATATGCTCGTCGACGCCTATCCCAACCTCGATAAGGCAAGCGAGCTGGAGGCTGTTCATCCTGTCATCGATTTCTCCTTCGGCGACAGCACCAAAGAGACCGGTTGGGGCGCAATGAACAAGGACAATTGGGCGGCACAGATCAAATCCTATGCCGATCTCAAGCAATTTGCAGGTGCCACACCGACCGTAGACGACGTCGCTAGCATGGCGATCCTCGACGCGACAACCGAAATCCGCAAACAAATCGGGTGAACGTCATGATGAACGCCGCCACCATCAAGGAGCCACAGCCGCTGGCAACAGCCGAAATGGCACGACTTGCCGTATCCATTCGTGATCTGGATATTCGTTTCGGCGACAAGGGCAATGAATTCACTGCCCTCTCCAAGATCTCTGTCGACATTCCAGAGGGATCGTTCGTCACTATGCTCGGCCCGTCCGGGTGCGGCAAGTCGACCTTGCTGCGATGCATCGCCGATCTCGTCCATATCAGCGACGGTTTGGTCTCGGTATTCGGCCGGCCGCCGCGCGAAGCACGTGAGGGACGCGACTTCGCCTTCGTCTTTCAGGAGGCAACGCTTCTGCCGTGGCGGAGTGTCATCGACAACGTTCGCCTGCCGCTGGAAGTCGGCAAGCATGACAAGAGCGCCTATGCCGATCCCATGGAGCTGCTGGCACTCGTCGGCCTCAACGGACGCGAAAATGCTCTTCCGCATGAATTGTCGGGTGGCATGCGCCAGCGGGTCGCCATCGCCCGTGCCCTGGTAACCAAGCCGCGCATCCTTTTGATGGACGAGCCATTCGGCGCACTTGACGAAATCACCCGTGACAAGCTCAACGAGGAACTCTTACGCATCTGGCGCGAGACGGGCACGACTATCGTCTTCGTAACCCATTCGATCCCGGAGGCAGTCTTTCTCGGCCAGCACGTGCTTATGCTGCAGGCCCATCCCGGCAAAGTGAAAGAATTCATGAAAGTCGACCTTCCCTACCCCCGCGCCCTTGCGATGCGCGACACGGTCGACTTCATCAAAGTGACCGCGCATCTGCGCGCGCTGCTGGAGGAATGCATATGAGCAACGCCGTGCACTCTGACTTCAGTCGCGTGGCCAAGACGCCGCGCAAGGTTGCCATCCTCGACGCAACCGTCGGCGTTTTCTTCTCGCACATGCCGGCGATCCTTGCGGCATTCGGCTGCATCGTGCTCTGGCAGGCGGTCATCTGGATCTTCAAGATCCCGACCTTCATGGCGCCGAGCCCACTTGATGTTCTCTATGCCTTTCGCGACAATGCCACGACACTGACGCGAAACTTCCTGCCGACCTTGCTCGAGGCCGTTCTCGGTTTCGTCTTCGGCAATCTTGTCGCCATCCTGCTGGCGATCTGGTTCGTCCACAGCGCGACAGCCGAGAAGGCCTTCTATCCGATCGCGGTCTTCGTCAAGGCGATCCCGATCATCGCGCTTGCGCCGATCCTGGTGCTGATCTTCGGCAATGGAGTCGCTCCGAAGATCATCATCGCCGGCCTCATCTGCTTCTTCCCGACGCTGGTCAACATGGTGCAGGGACTTCGCTCCGCCAGCCCCGCAATGCTGGACCTGATGCGGGTGCTTTCGGCCAGCAATTCTGAGATCCTCTGGAAGGTCCGTCTGCCAAGCTCATTGCCATTCCTGTTCGCCGCACTGAAGATTGCCGCAACGAGCAGTGTCATGGGCGCGATCGTCGCGGAATGGATCGGCTCCAGCTTCGGGCTCGGCGCACTCATCATTGAGGCGACCTACAATTTCCGCTCGCCACTGCTTTATGCAACGGTCGTCATCGCCGCCCTGCTTGCTGTGATCCTCTTCTTTATCGTCTCCGTCGCAGAAGCAAAGATGATCCGGTGGAAGCCGGCCGGACAACACTGAAGCCTTAAGAAAACATCGAGGGAACACCAATGGAACAGGTTATTCATCAGCCTGCACGGGATATCCGTGTCGTCGATCGCTCGGATGTCGTCGTGGTCGGCGGTGGCCCGGCAGGGATTGCCGCAGCCGTCTCGGCCGCACGCAACGGCGCCAGCGTCACGCTTCTCGAGCGTTACCCCTATGTCGGCGGGCTTGCCGCCGGCGGCATGGTGCTCGTGCTCGACGATATGATCAACGAGCTCGAAATCACGGTGCGCGGCATCTGTATGGAGATGATCGAGCGCATGAAGCGCTGGGGGCTCTGCGTGACGCCGAGCGACCGTGATCGCCTGATCGAATTCCGCGATACGCCGGAGGCCTGGCAGCGCTGGGCGCGATGGGGCCTCTTCGACTTCCACACTCAAGCGATGCCACATCCGATCTGCTTTTCCGCCGCCTTCGATCCCGACGCCTTCAAGCGCGCCGCCTATGACATGATCGCCGAGGCGAAGATCAAGCTCAGAACACACAGCTGGTTCTCCTCGGCAATCGTCGAGGGCGGAACGATCAAGGGCGTCATCTGCCAGACCAAGGAAGGCATGCAGGCAATCCTCGGCGATGTCGTCATCGATACGACGGGCGATCTCGATGTCGCCGCAAGTGCCGGCGCGTCTCATGTCGACTCCAACTTCATCCTGACGACGGTGTCGCGCTGGGGCGGGGTCGATACCGAAGCGGCAGAACGTTTCGAACAGCAGGAGCCGGAAGCCTTCAAGGCGCTCGATCACGAAGCCAAGCGGCTTATCGGCGGTTGCTGGTCCTTCTGGTGGCTGAAGACGCCGCTCCCCGGCGTCGTCTGGCTGAACTGCCCGCATATGCCGACCTTGAGCGGCCTGAAGGTCGAGGATTTGACAAAGGCGGAGATGGAAGGCCGCTCAAGGATCGCGAAACTGCTCGATTTCGCGCGGGAAAAGATGCCGGGCTTCGAGAATGCCTATGTCGTCGATTTCGCGCCGCAGACGGGCGTGCGCCAGACACGGCTACTCCAGGGTGACTATGTCGTGACGAAGGACGACGTCATGACCCGCCGGCATTTTGCCGACACGGTCTGCCGCGGCCGCGATTACTACACGCCCTACCGCGCGATGTTGCCCAGAGAGGTCGACCAGCTGATCGTTGCCGGCCGGCACTATTCGGCAACACCACAGGCGCAGAAATCCAGCCGCGAGATCCCGCCTTGCATGGCGATGGGCGAAGCGGCAGGTGTCGCCGCAACGGTTGCCCTCAATGCTGGAACGACCGTTCGCAAGGCCGATATCCGGGCAATTCAGAAGCAGATGCGGGCTCAGGGAGCCGATCCAGGCGACATTCCCTCGGAGAACGCGACATATTTGGAGGCTGCAGAATGACGACTTTGCCACTCGACGGAATCCGCGTGATCGATTTCACGCAGGTCATGCTCGGCCCTTCCTGCACGCAGGTGTTGGCCGACTATGGCGCCGAAGTCATCAAGATCGAGAAAGTCAAGATCGGCGATCTCTCGCGCTGGTCACTCGGCTCCGATCCGGACGGGCTCAACAATCCGGTCTTCTGCTCGCTCAACCGCAACAAGAAGAGCCTGGCGTTGAATCTGAAGGATGCCAGCGCTCGCAAGACCGTGCAGGCGCTGCTTGAGACGGCGGATGTTGTCGTCAACAACTTCCGGCCCGGTGTCATGGAACGCATGGGTTTTGGCTATGAGGATCTCAAGAAGATCAATCCGCGCCTGATCTATGCTGTCGGTACTGGATTCGGGCTAACCGGCCCCTATCAGCATAAGGGCGGCCAGGATGTGCTGGCGCAGGCCGTCTCTGGCGTCATGCGCCGCAAGTCGGACAACAGCCACCCGACCTCGATCTATGCCACCCCGCTGGCTGATTATTCCGCCGGCATGCATCTCGTCCAGGGCATCCTGCTCGCCCTGCTGCAACGCGACAAGACCGACGAAGGCCAACAGGTCGCCGTCAGCCTCTACAACTCCATGATCGCCATGCAGATGCAGGAGGGCACGACACATCTGATGCGGCAGAAGGACCTGAACTGGGGCGCCTTCCCGCTGACGGGTGTTTTCGAGACAACTGACAGCGCGATCGTCATGGTCGGCGCCTTCAAGCCGAACCCCTTGCGCGACATCTGCGAGGCGTTAGAGATCGAGGACCTCTCGCAATATCCGCACTACAAGGATTTCGATGCCCAGATGGCGCGACGGCCGGAATTACAGGCGATCTTCCGCGATAATTTCGCCAAGAACAGCACCGCGCACTGGATCGCGCGGCTGGAAGGCGTGGACATCCTCTGCGCGCCGGTGCGCTCGCTCCCCGAGGCGCTGAAAGACGAGCAGACGATCATCAACAAGATGATTCTCGAGGCAGGCGAGACGGCAGCCGGTCCGATCCGCCTGATCGGCTCGCCGATCGACATGTCGGCCGCGCAGGTGACTGTGCGAATTTCTCCGCCGCAGCTCGGCCAGCACAATGACGAAATTCTGGCTTCGCTTTCCGAGGTGCAGGGAGACGCAGCATGAGCGTCTCCTTCACCGTAGGAGATCGCGTCGCCCGCGTCACGCTGGACCGGCCCGACCGGATGAACGCAGTCGATGCCGAGACGGAAGCCGAACTTGAGTCGATCTGGACGGAGATCGAGAAGCGCGACGATATCAACTGCGTCGTTCTGACAGGCTCGGGCGAAAAGGCTTTTTGTGCAGGCGCCGACCTCAAGGGCGGCAGCGGCAGTTCCGGCGTCGATTACTGGACCGTCGGCCGGGAAAACGGCTTTGGCGGTCTCGCCTTCCGTCGCTCGCTCGACGTGCCCGTCATCGCCCGCGTCAACGGCTACGCGCTGGGCGGCGGTTTCGAGATGGTGCTCGGCTGCGATATCGTTATTGCGGTGGAGACGGCACGCTTCGGCCTGCCGGAAGCGCGCGTCGGCCGCATGCCGCTCGATGGCGGCATGATCCTGCTGCAGCGCAAGATCGCTTTCAATCGCGCCATGGCCGTCATGCTGACCGGACGGCAATTCAGCGCGCTCGAAATGGCTGACTACGGCATCGTCAACGAAGTGGTGCCGGCTGCGGACCTTGACGCCGCCGTCGATCGCTGGGCTGCGGATATCGTTGCCTGTGCACCGCTGTCGCTGCGCGCCATCAAGCAGACGGTGAATCGCACCGCTCATTTGAGCCCGGAAGAAGCGCAGGCGCTGCGGACGCCCGCCCTGATCAAGGCGTTGAAAAGCGAGGACGCCATGGAGGGTGTGGCTGCCTTTCGCGAGAAGCGGGCGCCCGTTTGGCAGGGCAGATAGGCATGTTATAGCTTCGAGATTGCCGAGGGCTTTTCATGCATGCCAGCATTCTGAAGTATTTTGCCGAGGTCGCACGTTCCGGATCGATCCGAAAGGCATCCGAGGAATTGCACGTTGCAACCTCCGCTGTCAGCCGTCAGATCAAGAAATTGGAAGATGAGCTCGGCACGCCGCTGTTCGAGCGCTTCTCCGACGGCTTGCGGCTGACATCAGCCGGCGAGATCGTGCTGCGCCATGCCAAGGAGACGCTGCAGGACTTCGAGGTCATGAAGTCCAATCTCGGCGACCTCCAAGGAAAGAATACCGGCCGCGTCCATATCGCCGCCCTCGATAGCCTGCTCGTCACGTTTCTTCCTGATTTCATAAAGAGGTTTCACAAGCTGCATCCTGCGGTGGACTTTCGCGTCCGAGCGGGAGCCTACAACAATATTTTCCATTTCATGGCCGCTGGTGACATTGATATCGGCATCAGCTTTGATCTTGCGACACCACATGACCTGAAGCTCGTCGGCTCGATCCGCACAGCCTTCATGGCCATGGTCGCTTCGTCGCACCCATTGGCGCGGGCGAAATCGGTGACGTTGCCAGAATGCGCCCAGTATAAGCTGCTTCTGGCGCTCGACAGCGAAGTCGTCAGTTCGGCGATAGCGGTCGAACTTGCAGGGCTCAATCGGGTGGGACGAACCTTGGTCGCATCCAACAATCCAATCCTCCTCAAGCCATTGATCATGTCGGGTGACGGCATTGGCTTTTTTACTCCGGTTGGACTCTGGCCGGAAATCCAGACGGGCGAAATCGTTGCCATCCCGATCCGGGATTTCAAGCTCAGCGCAGTGGATATCGGTATTTTCGTACCACGCGACCGGCATCTGACCCATGCCAGCCAGGCGGTCATCGAGCTGCTCAATACAGAGCTGCGCAGGTTCGGCGAGGATTTGAGAGCCATCGTCAGCAGATGAGAAAAGCATGAAAGAGATCCGCCTGCTAAAATGTCCTGGCTATGGTCCGGCCACGCGTTTCGACAGATTGATAGATCTGCCATCGCAGTTCGGTGCTGTGGCTGCGCTGCCCGGCGATCTGATCATGCCGTCACCTGTCAATGCTCACGATCATGGCTACGGCATCCGCACCCTTGATTTCGGCGCGGCCGACGACGCGCTGGAGGTGTGGATACCGAGCCTCAGGCTGCGGCCGAGAACGGATGCCTATCTCGAAGCGGTCGTCGCCTTCGGCCGACTTGCCAGAACCGGCGTCGGCGCGACGATGCATTGCCACAACTCCCTCAACGTCGATCGTCTGGTCGATGAGGCAAGCGCTGTCATGCGGGCCGCAGGCGATGTCGGCATTCGGCTCGGCCTCTCCTGTCCACTGCTCGACCACGATGCCTGGGCTTATGATGGCGGCCCGCAGCGGTTGCGCCAATTTCTCTCTGAAGGCGATTGGGATGCGCTCGCCGGCACGATTCCGAACTATGCGCCCATTCACGCACAGCTTGATGCCGTCGAGACTGTCGCCGCCGCAAATACCAATCCGTTGATCGACGTGCAGTATGGCCCGATCGGGCCACAATGGTGTTCGAACGCACTTCTGGAGGCGATTGCCGAAGCTTCCTCGCACTATGATCGACGCATCCACATGCATCTGCTCGAGAGCCCGCGCCAACGCGCTTGGCTCGACCGGCGCTTTCCCGAAGGTGTCGTTACCTACCTCGACAAGATTGGCTTCCTCTCACCAAGGCTTGCCGTTGCTCATGGCGTCCAGCTGCGCGCCGATGAGCTGGAGCTGCTTGCCGACCGCGGCGTACAGGTCGTCAGCAATCCCACGGCCAATCTGCGTCTGCGTTCGGGCGTCGCGCCCATCGCATCGACGATCGCGCGCGGCGGCCCAGCCTTTGCGATCGGCCTTGATGGTACCGGACTGGACGACGATCAGGATCTCTGGCGCGAGATGCGGCTTCTCTATCTTCTGCACGGTGGTCGCGGCCTGACCCGACAGTTTACGGCGCATATGGTCATCGACGCCGCAATCAAGGTCGGCCGTCAGATCATCAATGCGCCAGATGTGCAGGATTTCACCATTGTCGACTACCAGGCTCTGATTGCCGATGCACTGTTCGACGATCTCGATGAGGCGGAAGTCCTCTTGACCCGCATGCGTGCCGGATTTGCAAGAGGGCTATTCGTTGCAGGTCGGGAGGTCATGCGGGACGGGAAACTGACCGGCATGGACTTTGATGCCGCGTTGTCGGAACTGCTCGCGCAGGCGAAAGCCGATTTGCCAAGGCTTGAAAGGCAGCGCCCTCTCGTCAGTGCCTTGTCCGCTGCCACCCGCGCTTTTTATGCGACCTGGCCCGGCATCGACTGAAGCCGGGCCAAAGCAGATCATGCGTCGACCCGTGCGCCAATTCGCAAAGCGCTGAGACCTTCGAGCTTCTTTGGGTCGGTTATCGGCAATTGTGGAAGCAGGACGCAGTTCCAGACAGCATTACCGGTGCGTTTGCCGACGAGGTATTTGACTGCCGGAATGAGGGGGTTGGCGGCGATCGTTTGCCGCAAGCTGCGGACATGGTCGAGAAGGCCTGCATTTTCCTGGTCGTGCCAGAGACGCTGCGACGAGCGCGGATCGATATTGACTGTTGCGGAGATGCAGCCGGCATAACCGTCACGCCCGGCATCGGCAAGCGCCGTTTCGCTGCTCGGAAAGACACGAAAGCCGGCGATCTTGGCGAGTTCCCGCGCATAGGCAAGGTTGCCAGAGCTGTCCTTAGACCCATGGATTCGCTCCGGAAAGGCTTGAGCAAGCCGAGCCGCTAGGGCCGGGGAGAACTCGATGCCCGTCAATTGCGGGAAATTATAGAGGTAAATCGCGATCGGCGTTTCAGCGGTCATTGTCACCAGTTCGGCAAACCATGCGAAAAGGCCATCCTCTTCGAGAGGTTTGTAATAATAGGGCGGCAGCACGAGCGCGGCCGCAAATCCGAGATCGAAAGCCCGGCGCGTCAGGGCGACGGTCGTTTCAAGATCTGGCGTGCCGGTACCGACCATAAGTCTGCTGCCATCCAGCCCTTGCGCCGCCGTCGTCATCAAGGCGCTGCGTTTGGCGGCGGAAAGCGAGTTGGCTTCGCCGGTCGTCCCAAGCACATTGAGGAAGTCACAGCCATTGCTCAGGCACCAGCGCGCATGCTCGAGGAAAGCGTCACCATCGAGATCACCATGGCTATCGATTGGTGTCGGCACGGCGGCGATCACGCCGGCAATCCCGGTTTGCGTCACGAGAAAGCTCCTCACATTCTCAAGATATTCGGGCTTCGGACGGGCTCTGATAGGCCGTGACGAAGGGGTGATCGAGGGTCGTGGTACGGCTTTTGTCCCAGCCACCGGGCGCGCCCCAGCCGGTGACGCTGTCAGCGAAAAAGTCTCGATTGACGTCGCGCAGGAATAGCCTTTCGGCCGGCATTTCCTCATCCCACAAAATAGCGTCCACCGGACACACGGAAAGGCAGAGCCCGCAATTGATGCATTCCTCCGGCTGGATGTAGAACATCCTTCCCCCCTCATAGATGCAATCGACCGGACAGGCGACCGTGCAGGCTCCATCCTTCGTGTCGATGCAGGGTTCGGTAATGACGTAAGCCATATTCTTCGCCTCATAGCGCTCTGGACGGCGCCTTTAGCAAACTATGACAAACTAGAGCGTTCTTAAGAAGCGCCGATTTTCGGCTCGTTCCTTGCCGAAACGGCAATGCTTGAGCCGAACGAGTGGGTTCGGAAGACAGATGGTGTAGGTTTTCAGCGGCCATGCATCAGCCGCTTGCAGAGGTCTTGAACGCATTCGGGATTGCAGCACAATAGCGATTGGAATGCCGCTCCACTCTATAAACAGCACTTGCGACCGTTATAGCGCAGAACAAAATAGGGACAAACTGTTGGGGTCGCTCGAGCAAAACGACATCCGGCAGACTACAACTTGATTTTAGATAATCAATTCGCAGATTACAGCCTGATATTTAAATCCTGTAATCATATTACAAACTGAGTCGTCTGGATTGATAATCAGACTGTATGCTGATATTTATCGTCTCATGATCAGTTTATCGTCTGAGGGCAATGGATGAAGAGCGACAGTCGAAAGAGGGGGCGCCTGCGCCTTGATGAACGACTTCGAGCGCTCCACCCGATCGACCGGTTCAGGGCGCCGCCGAAGGGATGGGTG